>NZ_JAEHBQ010000069.1:0-410 GCF_016483555.1 Bacillus cereus group sp. N14 | reverse complement strand
ATTTGCCAATTAGATAGATTCATTACATTCCTATTTTCAACCATTACACCTTTCGGTGTTCCTGTTGTACCAGAAGTATAAATGACATATGCCAAACTATCTGGTTGAGAGATAGGAACTGGGTTTATCTGATCCTCTTCACAATTTGTAAGATTAACAAGTATAGTTGAAGCATCTATATGATCTACTATACTTTGATTACCTTCACCCACTAACAATACTTTTGCCTTACTATCGTTCAACATAAAATTAATTCTCTCTACCGGATATTCTGAATCAATTGGTAAATACGCCCCACCTGCTTTTAGTACACCATAAATCCCAACAATCATTTCTAGCGAACGCTTTGTTACAATTCCGACAATGGATTCTGTATGTACTCCCTTGTCTCTTAAATTTTTCCCAATGGT
>NZ_JAEHBQ010000068.1:0-412 GCF_016483555.1 Bacillus cereus group sp. N14 | reverse complement strand
ATTCGAACCCCCGCGCGACTCTCGCCGCCTGTCGGTTTTCAAGACCGATCCCTTCAGCCGAACTTGGGTATACCTCCATGAAGGAAAAAATAAAAATTTTATTATTATATGTATCTAAACCATTTAAAAAGAAAATGGAGGAGGTAGAGGGATTCGAACCCCCGCGCGATTCTCACCGCCTGTCGGTTTTCAAGACCGATCCCTTCAGCCGAACTTGGGTATACCTCCGAGAAATATAATAAATAAAGTGGAGCCTAGCGGGATCGAACCGCTGACCTCCTGCGTGCAAGGCAGGCGCTCTCCCAGCTGAGCTAAGGCCCCATGTTTTTGGGAATATCGGGAAGACAGGATTTGAACCTGCGACCCCCTGGTCCCAAACCAGGTGCTCTACCAAGCTGAGCCACTTCCCGTT
>NZ_JAEHBQ010000067.1:0-420 GCF_016483555.1 Bacillus cereus group sp. N14 | reverse complement strand
TGATATTATCCCCTTTAGGTAGACAGTGTGAAAAAGACCATGTATACACATGGATGTTACACTATTACTTGGAGGGGATTTTTCATGGCCAAAAAAGGTACAACATTTAATACATACTCAAATGAGATAAAGTTATCAGCTGTTCAAAGTTATTTAAACGGTGAAGGAAGCTACGATATGATAGCGGAGAAATATCAGATGAGAAGCTCTACACAACTTAAAAATTGGGTAAAAAAATATAAAGAATGTGGTGAAATTACAGATACTCGTGGGGAAAATAATAAAATGAAAGGCATACCGAACCCTTTAAAAGGCAAACGGATTCATTTTAAAACTGTTGAAGAAGAGCGTGATTACTATAAGGCTCAGGTTGAATATTTAAAAAAGCAGTATCCAAATCTGTAAATGGGGGCGTACTAA
>NZ_JAEHBQ010000066.1:0-430 GCF_016483555.1 Bacillus cereus group sp. N14 | reverse complement strand
CCGTCCATGAGCTCCCGTCTGACCTGTTCCACCTTGTGGTCCTGTAGCACCAGTAGCGCCTGTGTTACCTTGAACTCCTTGAGGTCCAGTAGCACCAGTAGCGCCTGTGTTACCTTGAGCACCTTGAGGTCCAGTAGCGCCTGTATTACCTTGAGCACCTTGAGGTCCAGTAGCGCCTGTGTTACCTTGAACACCTTGAGGTCCAGTAGCACCAGTAGCGCCTGTGTTACCTTGAACGCCATGAGGTCCAGTAGCACCAGTAGCACCAGTAGCACCAGTAGCACCAGTAGCACCAGTAGCACCAGTAGCGCCTGTGTTACCTTGAACGCCCTGAGGTCCAGTAGCGCCCGTGTTACCTGTCTCGAACTGAGGTCGACGAGCCCACGAGAAACCAGTAGCGCGCGGAGGGCGAGTTGGGCGGGAGGAACGG
>NZ_JAEHBQ010000065.1:0-444 GCF_016483555.1 Bacillus cereus group sp. N14 | reverse complement strand
GTAGAAAATGAAATGGTAGATACGGGGAATGTAGAAATCACAAAAATAGATAAAGACAGTAAAGCACCATTAGAAAATGTTGTATTTGAAGTACGTGATTCAAAAGGAAAAGTAGTTGCGAAAGTAAAAACGGATAAAGAAGGAAAAGCAAACGTTTCAGATTTATCTATTGGAAAGTATGAGTTAGTAGAAGTAGAAACACCGGCAGGATACAAACCACTAGAAAAGCCAATTTCATTCGAAATTGAAAAGGGTAGAGTTACAGCATTACAATTGACTGTAGAAAATGAATTAGTGGATGTAGGAAATGTAGAAATTACAAAAGTAGACAAAGAAACGAAAGATGCTTTAGCTGATGCAGTATTTGAGATTCAAGATGCAGCAGGACAAGTAGTCGCTAAAATAACGACAGATAAAAAAGGACACGCACAAGTTACTAATTTA
>NZ_JAEHBQ010000064.1:0-450 GCF_016483555.1 Bacillus cereus group sp. N14 | reverse complement strand
TGTACGCGTCGCCTTTGTTATAGAACGACTGGTTGCACTTTGAATCCTATCAGAGGCTAATCCCATTTTCGTAGCAAATTGCGTTGCTTTTTGTAAATTACTTTGAAATTGTCCCATTCTTTCAAATCCTTTCTATACGTTTTCCAAATGTATTAAAGAAATCTCATTATATATCCTTATCAATATCACTCGCTGGGCATGCAATCAAATGAGCCATACACTATAAGCTGTATGGCTCATTGAAAATGCTTGTTATATAGAGCATGACAATTTTTATTTCAAACCGAAATTACGTGATAATTCTTCATCATGAGAAGCAACAGCCTCTGCAGTTTTATTAAGTTGCATATTAATTTCTTGCAATAGCTGTGCAAAGTTTTGTACTTTTGGCTTTAATTCATTGAACTGTTGGTCAAAACCTTCAAAAGCACGACCTTCCCATTCTCCTCT
>NZ_JAEHBQ010000063.1:0-451 GCF_016483555.1 Bacillus cereus group sp. N14 | reverse complement strand
CTCTAAGGTGACTGCCGGTGACAAACCGGAGGAAGGTGGGGATGACGTCAAATCATCATGCCCCTTATGACCTGGGCTACACACGTGCTACAATGGACGGTACAAAGAGCTGCAAGACCGCGAGGTGGAGCTAATCTCATAAAACCGTTCTCAGTTCGGATTGTAGGCTGCAACTCGCCTACATGAAGCTGGAATCGCTAGTAATCGCGGATCAGCATGCCGCGGTGAATACGTTCCCGGGCCTTGTACACACCGCCCGTCACACCACGAGAGTTTGTAACACCCGAAGTCGGTGGGGTAACCTTTATGGAGCCAGCCGCCTAAGGTGGGACAGATGATTGGGGTGAAGTCGTAACAAGGTAGCCGTATCGGAAGGTGCGGCTGGATCACCTCCTTTCTATGGAGAATTGATGAACGCTGTTCATCAATATAAGTTTCCGTGTTTCGTTTT
>NZ_JAEHBQ010000062.1:0-464 GCF_016483555.1 Bacillus cereus group sp. N14 | reverse complement strand
TCTACTAATTTGTACTTTCCTACAGATAAGTCTGAGATTTTTGCTTTACCATTTTTATCTGTTTTTACTTCCGTTACTACTTTGCCTTTTTCATCTTGTACTTCGAAAACTACGCCTTCTAATACTTTTTGACTATCTTTATCTACTTTTGTAATTTCTACTGAACCTTTATCTACTAGTTCATTCTCTACTTTTAATGATAAGACTTCTGTCATACCTTTTTTGATTTCGAATGATACTGGCTCTGTTAGCTTTTTGTAGCCTGGTAAATTTTCTGCTTCTACTAGTTTGTAATTCCCTACAGATAGATCTGAAATTTTCGCTTTTCCTTCTTTATCTGTTGTTACTTTTGTTACTACTTTGCCTGCTTCATCTTGGATTTCAAAGACTACGCCTTCTAATACTTTTTGACTATCTTTATCTACTTTTGTAATTTCTACTGAACCTTTATCTACTAGTTCATT
>NZ_JAEHBQ010000061.1:0-496 GCF_016483555.1 Bacillus cereus group sp. N14 | reverse complement strand
CCTTTATCCAACAGTTCGTTCTCTACTTTCAATGATAAAACTTTCGTCATACCTTTTTTGATTTCGAATGATACTGGATCTGTTAGTTTTTTGTAACCTGGTAAGCTTTCTTTTTCTACTAATTTGTACTTTCCTACAGATAAGTCTGAGATTTTTGCTTTTCCTTCTTTATCTGTCGTTACTTCTGTTACTACTTTGCCTTGTTCGTCTTGTACTTCGAAGACTACACCTGCTAATGCTTTTTGACTATCTTTATCTACTTTTGTGATTTCTACATTTCCCTTGTCTAACATTTCATTTTCTACTGTTAAAGCAAGAGATTTTGTCATGCCTTTTTCAATTTGGAAAGTAATCGGATCTACTAATTGCTTATATCCTTTTGGTGCTTTTACTTCTACTAACTTGTATGTTCCAACTGCTAAATTAGTAACTTGTGCGTGTCCTTTTTTATCTGTCGTTATTTTAGCGACTACTTGTCCTGCTGCATCTTGAATCT
>NZ_JAEHBQ010000060.1:0-506 GCF_016483555.1 Bacillus cereus group sp. N14 | reverse complement strand
GATGACCAAATTTGTTCAAACTTACGCCCCTCTAAAGCTCCACCTTTTGCCTGAAGAGCCTCCATTCTATATGCATTCATTCCCAGCGTCATAACATCGCTCATTTTGACTGGCTTATTTGTACGAATAGATCGTAAATTTGTAATTCTACTTCCATATGGTTTTGTTAAGTCAATTTCGTATTTTACGCCCCCAAAGAAATCGTTCGTACTGTATTTAGACGCACGGCGGGTTTTATCAAAGCTAACTGTTACATCTCCGGCACGAGATGAGTTAAAATACCCTGCCGCCCATTCCATGTAGTCTTTTAAATCTTTCCCAGTTACCTTATATACTGTAATTTCTCCCAATGCATATTGATAATTATATGCAATATCTTTCTTCTTAATAGGACCTACATCCAAACGGGCATAATCGTTATCAATTTGATGAGCTACTACATCTGCCTTGCTGTAATAGAGCATGACTTCATGAAAGAAATCTGATAAAGGTGTCTCTTGAATTTG
>NZ_JAEHBQ010000006.1:0-269773 GCF_016483555.1 Bacillus cereus group sp. N14 | reverse complement strand
AGAGGGTTTAGAATTGAATTGGGAGAGATTGAAGAAAGAATTAGGGATGTAGAAGGAATCAGTGATGCCGTTGTTATAATTAAAGAAAACAATGGTGATAAATATTTATGTGGATATGTAATAACTACCCAAAATATAGATGTCGCTAACATTAAGAAGAAGTTAGGCGAGAACTTGCCTGAATATATGATTCCAGCATTCATTACGCAGTTAGAACGATTACCAGTAACAAGAAGTGGGAAAATTGATAAAAAAGGATTGCCTGAACCTAATATTACAAGTTCCGAAAGTTATGTTCCTCCAAGAGATGAGATAGAGCTAGATATCGCTAAGGTATTTCAAGAAATTTTAGGAACAGAGCGTGTAGGTATTGATGATAGTTTCTTTGAATTGGGTGGTGATTCGATTAAGGCAATTCGTATAGTATCTAGATTACGAGAATATGGATACGAAATAAATGTTCGAACAATTATGCAAAATAGAACTATACGTAATATTAGTACGAGAGTAAATAAAGCGGAAATAAAAGTGGTAGATCAACAAGAAGTCGTTGGTGATATAGAGCTAACACCGATTCAAATGGATTTCTTCCATAGCAATCTAGCTCATCCTGAACATTTTAATCAATCAATTATGCTAGAAAGTAAACAAAGAATTGATCGAAAGAAAATTGAAAATACACTAGCTACAATTGTTAAGCACCATGATATGTTAAGAGCAGTATTTCAAGATGGAAAGCAAAAAATAAAAACCATTACAGATAGTGAATTATATGAATTACAATACATTGATTTATTGGAAATCAGAGGAATGGAAGACGTATATTCAAGAATTAATGATCAAGTAAATAAGCTTCAAATGAGTATGGATTTAGAAAAGGGACCGTTATTAAAAGCAGCAGTAATTAAAACTGAGAAAAATGATTATTTGTTTCTTTGTGCCCATCATTTAGTAGTAGACGGCGTATCGTGGAGAATTCTTATAGAGGATATAAATATAGGGTACAATAGTAAAGATGGTACTTCTACATTACCATCAAAGACAATGTCATATAAAGAGTGGAGTAATTTATTGCGAGAATATCGTAATAGCCATATTTTAAAGAAAGAAATTCCTTATTGGAAACAAATTGAAGAGAACGTAAAAGAGAGTTTAATAGAAAAAATATCAAACGAAGATAAATTTAACATGGAGCATATAGAGCTAGCTTTAACACAAGAATTAACAAATAAAATGTTATATAAAGTTAGTAAGGCTTATAATACAGAGATTAATGATTTATTACTAACAGCTTTATCTAGAGCGGTAAATAACGTAACAGGAAAAAGTACAGTAGCTGTCAATATGGAGGGGCATGGAAGAGAAACGATAGAGGGTGTTTCAGAAATTGACAGGACCGTAGGGTGGTTTACTAGTGTATATCCTGTTGCAATAAGTGATATTGGTAAAAGTATTCGAGAGGATATTCGGAATACAAAAGAAACATTGCGAAAAGTACCTAATCGTGGAATGGGATATGGTGTATTAAAAAGGTTGGGAGAAAGTGTCATAGAAGGTGTTACACCAGATATTACTTTTAATTATCTTGGAGAATTTGTTCAAGAAAATAGCCATGGGAATTTTGTAATGAGTGATTTACCGTGTGGAAAGAATGTTTCAGACGATAATGATCTTGGGACACCAATCTCCTTTAATGGAGCAATTTCTAATAATGTATTCCACATGATAATAAGTTATGATAAATCAAAATTTAATACTGAAAATATGGAGTTAATGAAAGAAAGCTTTAAAAAAGAGCTAATAGAAGTTATAGAGCATTGTATTATGGTTGAGCAATGTGAACATACAGCATCCGATTTTGGAGAATTGAATTGGAGTGATAATGAATTTGCTTTAGTGAAGAATAAGCTTCAAGAGCAAGGATATGATATAGAGAGAATTTATCCTATGACACAAATGCAAGAAGGAATGCTATATCATAAATTACACAATGAAGATTCAACAAGTTATGTAGTTCAGACTGTATTCCAGTCCAATATCGCTATAAATGAAAAGATTTTGAAAGAATCTTTTGAGTTACTTGTAGCAAAACATGAAGTTTTACGAACAAATATAGTTTTCAAAGATGTAAGTGACCCTAGACAAGTGCTATTAAAAGATAAAGAAATTGAATTTACACAAATTGATTTAACAGAAATAGAAAATAGGCAAGTAGAATTAGGTAAAATAAGAGAAATGGATGTAAGAAGAGGTTTTGATTTTGAAAAAGAAAGCTTCCTTCGAGTAATTTTAGTTAAATTGGATGAGGAAGATTATCGACTGATTATAAGTTTTCACCATATCATTATGGATGGATGGTGTCTATCCATATTAATGAATGATTTGATTTGGTTTTATGAACAGTTATACATGAAAAAAACAAAGAGTGATTTGAAAGAGTCTATTCAAAAAACATCTAGTTACGAAGATTATATCCGATTAACACAAAATAAAGATAAGGAAATAGCTCTTAAATATTGGACAAGGCTTTTAGAAGATTATGAAGAACCGGCAGGTATAAAGCCGATAGGCAATAGAAAGAATGAAGAAGCCAGCGAAGAAGTTCAAAGAATTGAAATAAGTTTATCTAAAGAAGAAACTCAAAAGCTAGAGAAAATGAGTAATAAGCTTGGGGTTACTGTTAACACTGTAATAGAAACTGCATGGGGAATAATTTTACAGAGATATAACAACACACAGGATGTAATTTTTGGGAAAGTAGTATCAGGAAGAAACGTTAATTTAAATGGAATTGAAGAAATGGTAGGTCTCTTTATTAATATGGTACCTGTGAGAGTGAAAAATCAAGGAGACGATAGCTTTTCAAGCATAGTATCAACCTTACAAGAACAAGCTTTACAAACCTCACAATATGACTATAGTTCATTAGCAGAGATACAAAATTGTAGCATATTAGGTAATGATTTAATTCAAACTATGATTGCGTTTGAAAATTATCATTCAGAAGAGCGTAATTTAAATACGAGATTGAATTTAATGATGGTAGACGGAAGAGAGCAAACGAATTATGCTTTGACTTTAAGTGTAAATCAAACGGAAGTATTAAATTTAGGCATGATCTTTGATACTGAGTTATTTGGAATACATGAAGTGAAAAGAATTCTTAATAGATTATCTTTGATTCTGAAAAGTGTTATAGAGAATCCAGAGATAAAGGTTAATAACATTGAATTATTAAATGAGGAAGAAAAAATATTGGTGTTGAATGGATTCAATTCAACTAAGACAGAGTATCCTGACAATAAAACAGTTGTCGAACTATTTGAAGAGCAAGTACAAAAAATTCCTAATGAAATTGCTATTGGTTCAGAAGATCAAAGAATTACTTATCATTATTTGAATGAACGAGCGAATCAAGTGGCAAGAAAGCTCAAAAAGCTCGGAATGGAACAAAACCAATTTGTTGCAATTATGGCTGAAAGAAAAATAGAAACTATTATTGGAATTTTAGGTATATTAAAAGCGGGTGGTGCTTATTTACCGATAGATCCGAAACAACCAATTGAAAGAGTAAAATACATTCTTAAAGATAGTGATGCACAATTCATTTTAGCAACTGATATAAATGCTTCATTGTTTAATAATTTATCTTTAGAAAAAATTAGTTTACAGAAAGCAGCACTTAAAGATGAATTATCGTCAAATTTAAATATAGTAAATACATCTAGGGATTTAGCGTATTTAATTTATACATCTGGTACTACAGGAACTCCTAAAGGGGTAATGGTAGAACATCGAAATATAAATCGTTTAGTGAGAAATGCGGATTATGTGGATTTTGAAAATGTTCGAATCTTACAGACGGGATCCCTTGCTTTTGACGCATCTACGTTTGAAATTTGGGGAGCTTTGTTAAATGGAGGTAGTCTCTATTTAGTTGATGATGAAGTAGTAATGAATCCTAAGCTACTGCAACAAATGATATCTGAATTTGCAATAAATACGATGTGGTTTACAACTACTCTATTTAATCATTTAATTAGTTCTAATTATAAGATTTTCGATTCGTTAGACCAAGTTCTATTTGGTGGAGAAGCGGCATCAGCAGAACATGTTCGACAATTGATTGCTCGAAATAAGAAAATTAAATTATGCAATGGTTATGGCCCAACTGAAAATACAACATTTACAGCTTGTTATCCAATAAGTAATGATTTTGATGGAGGCAACATTCCAATTGGAAAGCCGATATCTAATACGCAGGTTTATGTTTTAGACAATAATAAAATATGTGGCATTGGAATGCCTGGAGAACTATGTGTTGGTGGAGATGGATTATCAAAAGGATATTTAAACAGACCAGAGTTGATGAAAGAAAAATTTATTAATAATCCATATAATTCAAGTGAAATTATATATAAAACCGGTGATTTGGTAAGATGGTTAGAAGATGGTAATTTGGAATATCTGGGAAGAATAGATGAACAGGTTAAAATTAGAGGTTTCCGAATTGAACTTGGTGAAATAGAGAATACTATAAGAAAAATAGAAGGTATTCGTGATGTGTCGGTGATTGTAAATGAAGAGAAACATGAAAAGTATTTATGTGCGTATGTTTGCTACGATGATGGAATAGAATCCAGAGATATATTGAATTATTTAAAAGGTAGTCTACCAGAATATATGTTACCGACATATATTGTTCAACTTGAAAAATTACCTATAACTAGGAATGGAAAGTTAGATAGAAGAGCTTTACCAATGCCAGAACATAAAGGGACAGAGCAATATATTTCACCTAGAAACAAAATTGAGTTAGTTATTGCAGAAGCATTTCAAGAAATTTTAGGAATTGAACAGGTTGGCATTGATGATAGTTTCTTTAGATTAGGAGGACATTCATTAAGAGCAACTAGATTAGTAAACAAAATAGAGCAAAAATTAGGGACTAGAATTCCATTGAGAGATGTGATGGAAGAGAAGACCGTGCGTAGAATTTCTCAGAAATTACAGCAATCTACCGATTTAGAAAAGAATAAGCCTATTGAAAAACAGCCTAAAAAACCAAGTTATGAAATGAGCTCAGCTCAAAAAAGATTATATGCTATTGATCAAATCCAAGGTGAGAATATCACATACAATATGCCGGGAATGATGAGAGTACAAGGTAGTCTTGATTTGGAGAAGTTGCAGCAAACGGTCAATGCTCTGATTAAGCGCCAAGAAGTATTAAGAACACATTTTACTATGAAGAATGGACAACCAGTCCAAATAATTGAAGACAATGTTGAACTTTCTGTTGGATACAGAAAAGGGAATAAGTTAAATATTGATAAGATCTATAAGGATTTTGTGCGACCGTTCGATTTAAATAAAGCTCCATTGATGAGAGTGCAAGTAGTAGGAATTTCAGAAAATGAATCGATATTAATGTTAGATATTCATCATATTATTTGTGATGGTGGTTCAATTGGTGTGTGGTTTGAAGAATTTTCGAAAATATATAATGGCGAGGATTTGCCGGAATTAAAAGTACAGTACAAAGACTATAGTGTATGGCAAAATTCTAATGTTATGAAAGAGCAAAAGAAATATTGGTTAGATGAATTTTCTGGTGAATTGCCATTGCTAAATTTACAAACAGACTATCCAAGGCCACAAAAACAAAGTTTTAAAGGTAACTCTATTAAAACGAAATTGAGTAGTAGTACAAGAGAAGCAGTAAAGTTGATAAGTAAGGAAACTGGGGCTACAGAATATATGGTTTTATTATCAACATTTATGTTATTGCTTAGTCGATATGCTAGAACAGAAGAGATTATTGTTGGAACACCTATCGCTGGAAGAACCCACCCTGAAACACAAAATATGCTTGGAATGTTTGTCAATACATTAGCGATTAAAGGAGATATGCAGCCAAATCTTACTTATCTACAATTAATAGAGCAGTTAAAAGAGAAATGTTTGAAAGCGTATGATAATCAGGAATATCCATTTGAAGAATTAATTGAGAATTTAGATTTAGAGAGAGATATTTCAAGAAATCCTTTATTTGATGTTATGTTTGCATTGCAAAATAATGAGGAAAGTCATTTGAAATTAGGAAATACTAAATTAGAGCAAATTGAATCAGAAAGTGAAATATCTAAATTTGACTTGACAGTTAGTATGACAGAAATTGAAAGTGGCTATGAGCTGTTATGGGAATATTGTACAGACTTATTTAAACAATCAACAATAGAACGAATGGGATTACACTATTCCGAGTTATTAAAAAATGCAGTGGAAAATCCAAAAAGAAATATTTATGATATTCCATTAATGGGTTATTCTGAGTATAAAAAAGTACTTGAAGAATTTAATATAACGACAACTGAATTTCCTGGTGAGAGTACAATTGTTGAGCTCTTTGAAAAACAGGTTGAAAAGACACCTGAAAAAGTAGCTGTTATTTCTAATGGTCTTGAATATACGTTTGGTTATTTGAATAAAAGATCAAATCAATTAGCACACCAGCTTCAAAAGTTACAAGTACAACCAAATGATTTTGTAGGGATATGGGCTACACGTAAAATTGAAACTATAATAGGGATTTTAGCAATATTAAAAGCAGGTGGAGCTTATCTACCAATTGATCCGAAACAACCTATAGATAGAACTCGTTATATGCTTAGAGATAGTCGTGCAAAAGTGCTTCTTACGGAAGTTGAGAATTTACCAGAGCTGCTTGATGGTTCTTTAACTGTACTTAATTTAAAACAAGAAAATATTTATGATATGTCTTGCGAAAATCCTAAAGTCATGAATCAAACAACTGACTTAGCATATTTGATCTATACTTCTGGGACTACAGGTGAACCTAAAGGAGTTATGGTAGAACATAGAAATGTAATTCGTTTGGTTAAAAATACAAATTATGTTAATTTCCATGATGTGGGGATTCTACAAACGGGATCATTAGCTTTTGATGCATCCACATTTGAAATTTGGGGTTCTTTATTAAACGGTGGAAGATTATACCTTGTTGAACAAGATGTATTAATGGATGTAGAAGCATTAAAACAAATGTTAGCTAAACATCGAATTAACACGATGTTTATTACAACTGCTTTATTTAATCAATTAGTTATTACAGATTGTACAATTTTTGATTCGTTAGATCAGTTGCTCTTTGGTGGAGAAACTACATCAGAAGAACATGTTAAAAAATTAGTTAAGAGCAATAAAAAATTAAAACTTTCAAATGTGTATGGGCCGACTGAAAATACGACATTTACAACACATTATCCTATTTGTTCAGAAGAGTTATTAGAAAAAACTCCAATTGGGAAGCCGATATCTAACACAACAGTTCATATCTTAAATGGACATAATTTATGTGGAATTGGTATTCCAGGAGAATTATGTGTCGGGGGTGCCGGTGTAGCAAGGGGATATTTAAATAAAGCGGAATTAACAGCTGAAAAATTTGTTGTAAATCCACTGGTTCCTGAAGAAAAAATCTATCGTACAGGGGATTTGGCACGCTGGCTTGAAGATGGGAATATAGAATATTTAGGAAGAATTGATGAACAAGTTAAAATTAGAGGGTTTAGAATTGAACTTGGGGAAATTGAAAGTAAACTTAGAGAGATACCTTATATTCAAGATGTAGCTGTTACTTTAATAGAAAAGAATAATGACAAATATTTATGTGGTTATGTAGTTAGTAAACAAAAAATCATAACCGAAGAAATTAAGAATCAATTAGGAAAAACTCTTCCACAATATATGGTTCCAACATATATTATGCAACTAAGCGCTTTACCGATGACACAAAATAGGAAAGTGAATAAAAAGGAATTGCCTATTCCTGATTTTGATAATTCGAATCATTATGTTGGTCCAAGAGATGAAATTGAATTATGTGTAGCAAGAGTGTTTGAGGAAATTCTTGGTATTGAACGTATAGGAATCGATGATAGTTTCTTTGAATTAGGAGGAGACTCAATTAAGGCGATTAGAATTGTTTCAAAGCTACGTGAGAACGGGTACGGAACGGATGTTCGTAATATTTTGCAAAATAAAACTATTCGTAAAATATGTCTAGGTATAAGTAAAGCGAGAAACATAATAATTGATCAAAGTGAAGTAACGGGAGTTGCAGCATTAACGCCAATCCAAATTGATTTCTTTAATAGTCAATTAGAAAAGCCAAATCATTTTAACCAATCATTTATGTTGGAAAGCAGTGAAAGAGTGAATGAAGAACATCTTAATAAAGCAATTACTGCTATTGTAGAGCATCATGATACATTAAGGACTGTATTTAGAAGTGGAGAACAGGTTGTTCAGTCGATAAAAGAAAGTGCATTGTATGATTATCACTCCTATGATTATTCTCATATTCAAAATAAAGAGGAGTTATATGAGAAAATTAATAATAGTTCTAATAGTATACAGGCCAGCTTTGAAATTTCTGAAGGACCTTTAGTTAAAGTTGTATTATTCCGAACAAAAGAAAAAGATTACTTGCTAATTTCTATGCATCATTTGGTAGTAGACGGAGTATCATGGAGAATTATTATTGAAGACTTGAATAAAGGGTATACTCTTTCTAAACAAGGAAATGAGGTAATTCTTCCTAGAAAAACTATGTCGTTCAAACTTTGGAGTGAGGCTTTAACTAAATATAGAGAAAGTGAATCGCTAAAAAAAGAGATACCATATTGGCAAAAAGTCGAGAGGTTAGTTAAGGAAAGTAAGTTACCTACAAATCAATTAGGAGAGAAATATTTACCTAGAGAATTAGTGATGCATTTATCAGAATCCGAGACAAGTTATTTACTGTACCAAGCAGGGAGAGCCTACAATACTGAAATTAATGATTTACTTTTAACAGCGGTATGTAGGGCTGTAAATAAATTGGATGGTAAAGAAACTGTGGCATTGAATCTTGAAGGACATGGAAGAGAAATGCTAGATCAGGATATAGTGATTGATCGAACGGTTGGTTGGTTTACAAGTGTATATCCAGTAGCTGTAACAGGGATAGGAGATTCTATTACAAATGATATACAAAAAACAAAAGAGGCATTAAGCTCAATTCCAAACAAAGGTCTAGGATATGGAGTGTTAAAGGCATTGGGAGAAAATGTTTTGGAAAATGTTAAGCCTGATATTACCTTTAATTACTTAGGAGAATTAGATCAAGAAAGTGGATCAGATTATTTTAATATGAGTGATATACCACGTGGTGAAGAGATTGCAATAGAGAATGAATTTAGTACTGGTCTTTCTATAAATGGAGCTGTAACTAATAAAAAACTTCGAATGGTTATAATTTATAATGGCTCAAATTATAGTGAAAAATTTATGCAAGCATTGAATGATGAGTTTAAAAAACAATTGTTAGTTATTATTGAGCACTGTATTGAAAAGAGAAAGAATGAAAAGTATATAGAAAATACTAGAAGTCATTTAAACAGAGATGAAGCTATCACTCAAGTAATATGGGAAGAATTTGGATTAGACAGTATATTGAAATCTATAACTGTTGAGAAAAAAGAGCACTCAGTTCTATTTGTGACAGATTTAAGTAGTGAAAAGAGAGGCGAGATTAAGGGAGAAATAATCAATAAATTATCATTTTTACAGGTTCCAGATTATATCGTTGATATGAATAAGTATCCATTAGTTTCAGGGAATATGGAGGAGGAACAATTTATAAGCTTGTGCAGTGAGTTAGAGAATACAAATAATATATCGTTACCGAAAATTACTAAAGATGGTGAAATGGGTGAAGTTATAGAGGGATATACACCTTCAATCATGCAAGAATTGTTTTTATCAACACCGAATACTATGATAGAGGAAAAGATTATAATAGAAGGGGATTATGATAAAGACAGCGTTATAGCCGCTATAGAAAAAGTTGTTCAAGAACAATCTATTTTAAGAAGTACTTATCAAAAAATAGCGGATAGATATATTATTTGTGAACATGGTTACAATACGTTTTGGAAGCCAAATTACTTTGATCTAAGATATGCTACTTCTACTTATATTACTGCAGTATATGATTTAATTCATGGAATGCGGAGAAAAATGAGTACAAGTATATTAACTGAAAATAATATGTTAAGCAATATTGTAATTACACAAAAGACCGAAAGAGAATATTGCATTTATGTGATTATTCATCATAGTATTTGGGATAAGGCAAGTAATCAGATTTTTAAAGAGAAAATTATAGACATTTTGAATTTAAAAGCAAAATATGTAAAAACAAATGAAACGTATAAACAATATGTAAATGAAGTAACAACTAGTAAAATATATGCGGAAACCCATAACTTATCGAACTTAGAAAAATTTAAAGAGAAAACGGATGAGTATGTAAAGCGTAATATAAATAATGTGTTAGAAAAGTCAGTTGTTTCATTATTTAAAATGGGTTCGGCTACAGAAAAGCTTTATAACGACAAACCTTGGTCACTATTCGCGTATATTTTGAACATACTTGCTAGAGAAAATAAATTAACAAATGTCCATACTGAACCTTTACCAATACTTATTTTACAAGAAGATAGAAGATATATGACAAATGATTATAGTAATACACTTGGAGAGTTTTTAGATTGGTTACCATTGCTAATTGAGGGATCTAAAGAGAATGAGTTGCTAGACTGGCAACAAAAGGTTAATGAAATTCAAAATGTAAAAAAAGAAAACCATTATAGTTTAGTTGAACTATTAAACTACAGCACAGTCGAGATGAGAAATATGATGGCATCAGTTCTTTCAATCAATTATCAAGGTGGGTTTAGTATTGAGTATGAGGAGATGCAAGAGATACTAAAAAATGATGATTATAATAAGAGTACAGAAGTTTTTGTAAATAGCTATTCTAATTATTTAATCTTGTCGTATCCAATTTTTAGTGGTTGTTCAGGAGATATAGAAGAAGTCATTCAAAATGAATTAAATCAATTGGAAGACTTACTAAATAAGAAAGTTGAAAGTGAGCAATTTGAAAAAGTAGTAATTAAACATTAAAAAATGATAATATGAGACCGCTAAATAGATGATTGCTGAGTTTATTAAATTGAAGTAGAGGGATTCTATTATTTTTAAAACATAGTAGAATGTATTTTATCATCTATCATGGTTAGTAACATGAATTTAAGGTCATACTATTCTCTTTGCACTTTGAGGAGATGGTATGATCTTAATTTTTGAAGAATGATATATACGTAAAACTTTTGAGTAAGAATATAATTAATGAAAGGTTTATAAAACATGTTAGAACTTTATTTAGCAAATATATTAAATATGAACAAAGCAAATTACCAAAGGTTATATTCTGTTATGGATGATTTTATAAAGGTAAAAGTGGATGAAATGAGAAAGTATGAGGATAGACAGAGGACAGTATTAGGAAATTTCCTTGTGAAATATTTTATCGCAAAAAAAGTAAATGCCAATATAGAAGATATAAAATTAGAGGAAGATGAATTTGGTAAGAAAAAAATAGTAAATCATGTTGGGTATTGTTTTAACATTTCTCATTCAGGAGAATGGGTATTTATAGGTATTGCAGAATCTGAAATAGGTGTAGATGTTGAAAAAATAGAATCTTTGGATTTCTTAAATATTGCTAGCTATTTTAGTAAGGAAGAAAAAGAATATTTAACCAAATTGGATTCAAAGGTTCTTGAGATGGAGTTTTTTAGAATTTGGACAGCGAAAGAGAGTTATATAAAATATAAGGGGTTAGGTATGGTAATTCCGTTAGAATCATTTAGTGTACCGATATCTGAAAATGAGAATTTTGTTAAAACGTTGTATGAAAAAGAATCAAAAGAGGCATTTGTTACATCATCAAAAATAAATGAAGAATATTATATAAGTGTATGTGGAAATTCTGCTATGGAACAATTAGAGTTAATATATTTAGATTTAAAAAATGAAATAGGATTATCAGATTATTTTTCCTCTATGAATGATAGATAAGGGGATATAAGATATTAATATTTATATTCCTGAAAAAAATGTATTTTCTTGTACAATACAATTTCCTATTAACATAAAAGATTCGATTATTCGAAAAAATGAACCTTTGCGGATAAAAAACTCCTTAGTTAGAAGGAGGGCACTGAAAAAGTCCACTTCATAAGAAAAAGAAGGTAACCATCTACTACATACAGGCGGTTACCTTCTTTTTCTTTTTAGATATATTGAAAAGATATATGATATTTTTTCAAAGCTTTCACTTTTTCAGTCGCCTTGCTAGAAGGGGGTGCTTTTTTGATGTAGCCCTGAAATAAAGTTTAATTAAACTAACTCTATAAACGATGATAAAAGAGCAAATAGAAAAGTGTGTTTTGAAAAAAGATTGATTAAAACACGCTTTTAATATATTCAACTGAATCATTTTTTATAAAAATGTTTGATTAGCTTTGTAACCGTTATTCCATTAAGTGACCCCTTAATGAAATAACGTGACTGACATTTTTAAACAACGCTAGTATGTTTTAAATGACTTGATTGTCACTCACACTACCATCGATACTATACCTTGTGAGCCACATTATTAAAGATTTAATGATTTAGTTGAGATGGACTCACTTTTTGAATTTGAACAAGTATGTCAAACGATTTACCTAATGATATATCAACAGTTTTCGGTATGTCAGGGCCTTCGGTAGTTATTCCGGAAAAAATTGGATGTTTTTCGTTTAACCAAGTATTTGTTATTCCGTTTGCTTTACGTAAATCAAGTAAAAATTGGTCATTTTTTACTTGTCCAAAGGTATAGTTATAGCTGTTTGGATCATCTGATTTTAATATTCCATATGGACCAAATTCACGGTTACTATTATAAACATTATATCGGCCTTCAGAAACAGAGGTTCCAATAGATACATACCGTTTTCTATAATGTTCTGCTAAATGTTGCCCTGCTACTTTAGGGTATATAAAAGGTATCATATTTGTTTTCGAAACGTGTCCATTATGTGCCCATACAATTGTTTTTCCTAGGTGTTCTTCTGTCCACTTCACATTTTCATACATTGCAATATCATGTTTCAAAAAAAAATCCGATGGGTTATCAGGAAATGATGCTGCCATTGTAGTAAACTGCTCGATAATACGGGCAGTTTGTTTTATCCATGCAAACTCTTTGGAATTTCCATTTAGAGTATTTTTATTTTGTTCTAATAAAGTATTGATTTGTTTAGCATTTGAAATATATTTTTCTTTATTTTCTTTCGTAAGGCCGCTAAAGATATTAATATCCTTTGTTACAGGAATAAGGTCTTTTATCTTCTCTTCTAAACTAGGCAAAAGCTTTGGATTGTTTCTGCGTACATATTCTATTATATTATTATAAATATTTTTGCTTACTGATTGTATATCCATCCCAATGACACGCACTTTGGATTTATGTTTTGGATCAGCATTATATCCTTGTATCCAATTAATAAGATCTACTATCTCTTTCGTGTTAAATTCAGGTGATAGATGTTGGTTTGGGTTCCCTTTACCAGTAAGAACATAACGATCAAGTTTTAAAGCTCTGTCCCACCCCTCTTCTAAAACTAAGTTGGTAAAGCCTTTTTCAGATACTAAATAATGAACAATGCGATGTTTCATTGTAAAAACTTCATGAGCCCCATGCGTAGTTTCACCTAAACCCACGATTGAAGCTGATCCTACCATATCCTTCAGTGGTTTTAAATCATTAAGAGATGCAGTTGGATTAGTTGTTTTTAAAGGCTTTGCATGCTCTTCTAACCATTTGGCTATTGGATTAATATTGTAGGGACTTGTAAAGGAAACTTCTGTGTCTGAAGCTACATAAGTATTTTCTGTAAAATTAGTCGATAATATAGTAGACGTAGGAATTGTAGTAGTCATTTTTTTCATAAAAACCTCCTAAAATATTTATTTGAATCAATTTCATAATCCTCAAGTTTAAACGATGGAAAAGCCGCGATTCCTTTATTAAAGGGCTTTCAAGAGTGGCTTTCGTCATTGACGATTCAATATGGTACATTGGATGCGGGCTACGATTATGAAGCAATTTATACACAACTTTATCGTGTGAAAGCTAAAGAAATCATTGCCTATAACAAGCGAAACGAAGGAGAGTTTCTTGGGTTTGAGGGACACTTCGCTCCCACTTTCAAAAACATACTTCTAAAATTCTGCCACTTCAACTGAGGAAAAGAAACAATTATTAAATTGATTCTTTTATTAGTTTTTTGACATGTTCTAAGAGCATCTGTTTGAATCATCAATTCTCTTCTCACAAATCTATTCTATTTCCTAAAACTCACTTATTTCTTAATAGATTCTTAAGAAATTATTAATTTACTCATGTCAATAAAAAACAAAATTACTTACACTGATGTTTGTAAAAATGCACAATAAAAATATCACCTAAAATAATAAAAAATTATTGTAAAACGATAAGATTTATAATAAAATCGAAATCAGAATAAATAAGTGTGGTGCTTTTTATGAAAAAGATAAAAATGTTGTTTTTTTAATTAGAGGAGGTATAAATATGGACATTAACAATTTGATTATTGAAAATATGGATAACCCTCATGAGTTGGAGAGAATGTATAGAAAAGACCCGAAAGTTTTTAAAAAGTCATTCTCACAAGCATGGGATGAAAAACCTGATTCTCAGGTACTAGCTGCTTGGTACGAAAGATTGCATTTCAAGGAGACGGCAAATAAAGAAAAAATATCGCTGTTTCAAAAAGGTTTCTTATTCATGGGTATGTTAGCTATTCTAGCTGGACTAAGCACCAGAATCATTTTCCACTTTGTCGAGCAGGAAGCAATTGCTCCCATTAACCTAGCTTTTGGTGTAATTCCTTTTATTGTTGCTTATTTTATTTACAATAATACTCCGAAAAAAAGTATTATTTATTTCCTTGCGGCGTTGTTACTAATTTCCGGATTGTATCTTAATATGTTGCCATTAAATTATAAAGACAGCAGTATCCTTGCTTATTTACATTTTCCTATAATGTTATGGGTTTTAGTAGGGATTGCCTTTACAGGAAATGAATATTCAAAAGGTAGTACAAGATTAGCTTATATTAAATTTAATTTAGAATATTGTCTTCTCTACGCGAGTATGGCAGTGAGCGGAATGGTATTAGCAGTATTCACCATGAAGTTATTTAGCTTCGTTGACTTGGATATAGGAGAATTCTATTTTAGTAATGTTGTGTTATTTGGTGCTGCTGCTCTCGCTATTGTGGCTGCATATTTAGTATCAATGAATCTTAAACTTGCTAAAAATATTACACCATACATATCTAAAATTTTTAGTCCTCTTGTCCTGATCACATTGTTGATCTATCTTATAACAGTTATATGGGTCGGAAAAAATCCGTTCTTGGACCGCAATTTCTTAATGGTCTTCAACGGAATACTCCTTGGTGTATTGGCTGTTACTATATTTTCTATTGTTGAGAGTGACTCAGATGAGAAAAAGAACATTTCAGATTATATAAATTTTGCCTTAATTGTTCTGGCGCTTATTATTGACACTGTGGCTTTGTCAGCCATCATATTCAGACTTTCTTCTTACGGGATTACACCTAATAGACTTGCTGTGTTAGGGGTAAACATACTGATCTGGGCAAATCTAATTTGGATTATGTTTTCCTATATGCGTTTCTTGCAAAACAAATCAGGACCAATAGCTATCCAAAATGCCGTTACGAAGTATTTACCAATCTACGGACTTTGGGCAGCTTTCGTTATATTTACGTTTCCGATAATTTTTAATTAGGAAGGCTTTGTTAATGTAATGATAAATTTGTTAAAAGAGGATGATGGATGTCATCCTCTTTTAACTGTATAGAAAAACATATTGAAATTATTTTGATGTAATATATAATAAATTCAGATATTTTAATAAAAACTTCTTATTAAGAGAGGTGGAGGGACTGGCCCTTTGAAACCTCAGCAACCTAATGTTATATAAAGGTGCTAAATCCTGTAGGATCTAAAAGTCCTAATAGATAAGAAAATGGGTATAAGTAAACCTTCTTCTGATTTTGAAGAAGGTTTTTTGTCATATAAATGGAGAATTAGAAAGGTGGTGATACAGAAGCGAAAGAATTAAAGAAAATATAGAAGAAGAAACCGGAGGGCGTAGTGAATAATCAAGTTGGAAGTTTAAAAGAGGATAGCACTAGTGATAGTATTTGGAGCAATAAAGTTTTTTCGTATTTTTTCTTAGCAAGTTGTATTTCTTTGATAGGCAATTCAATGGTTACGCTCGTTTTACCGTTATGGGTAATGAAATTAACGAATTCTCCAATACTTGTTTCTGGGGTAAACATTGCAATAGCAACGACGGCAATTCTGTTTGCACCTGTAACAGGAACGTTAGCAGATCGAATGTCGCGAAGAAAGCTTATGATAATGGCGGATGTTATGAGATGTATCGTTATGATTATCATCGCGGTAATAGCATTTTATAATAAAATGTTGTACATTCCGTTACTACTGTTACTTATTATACGTTCAATTGGGAGTGCTTTATTTACTCCAGCTTCAAATGCAGCATTAGTAACATATGTGGAAGAAAAGCATGTTCAACAGGCGATTACGCTGAGACAAATCTCAATACAAATCATATCGGTAGCCATTCCTTTAATGGCTAGCTTTTTAATTTTAATGGAGTATTTATGTTAGATGCACTTACATTCTTTATATCGTTTTTAATTTTAATGAAAATTAAATTTCCACGTGAACTGAAAATAGAAAAGAAAAAGCCTTTTTATGAAGAATTTAAAGAGGGGTTCTCACTTTTAAAAAGTAATCAATCATTGAAAATGTTGCTTATGAGCGCTGCAATCATTAATTTGCTTGGAGCGGCGTGTATGCTATCACTGCAAGTAATCGTTGTTAGAGAGATGGATCTATCTATGCAGTGGTATAGTATAGTTTTTGCGGCATCACCGATAGGGATTTTAATAGGAGCATTTATTACGAAAAAGATTCGTACATATAAAACGATTACGACTGCTTTTATATGTACTGCTATTATGGGGATTTTTAATGCTGCAATGGGTACGACGTTAAATCCGGTATTATTTTCAGTTTATTATTTTCTGTCAGGAATTGCATTTGGGGTAAGTAATGTATATTTTGGAGTGTTGTATAGAAAGTTAATTCCAAATGAAGTGCAAGGAAGATTTTTCGGTTTTTTAAGTTCGTTATTATTAGTATCTACTCCAGTTGGAATTGCAATAACAGGATATTTCTTAGAGTCAATTTCAGCTTCTATTTTATTTATTATAATTGGTATTATTACGTTTTTAGTTTCGGTTATTTCATTTGTAATGATAAATAAGAAATAAGTGTTGTATGAGATTTTTCAAAAATAAAAAACGTCCTAAAATAGGACGTTTTTTATTATGTGTATTGCCGTTTTGTCTTAATAAGTAACAACACTTGTGAAACACAAGCAAGTACTGGCAGTTCAATCAACGGTCCAATAACGAGTGCAAGTGCGATAAGAGGCTCGTCTGGAAAAGCTGTTACAGCAATAGCAAGTGCAACAGGTGAGTTTCTTGCTAATGTTGTTAAGTTTAAACTTACTGTATCTTTATAAGATAAACGCATAATGCGTCCGATAAATTGTCCGAGTACGAAATTAATGATGAAGAACAATAGAACAGGAATGAGTTTATTCTCGAGTGTTTCAGCTTCTTTCATTTTATACATAATGAATTTTGTAGCGTGTGCAAGTACAAATGGCAAGGCGATTACAATAACAATACTTTCTACTAAAACAGAAACCGCTACAGTCTTCATGACACCAGCAAATAAAAATAAATAAATGGGAAGGAGTAGTACTTGCAAAATTAAATTTACAGGCAAAATTGCAGTAGAAAGTGCTACATTTCCTTTCGCTATTTCAGTAAAGATTAAGTACCAATCTGTACATGGAGTAACCATTAACATAATAAATCCAACCCAAAGTGCTGGGTGATCTGAAAGAAATAGTGCACCTAATCCCCAAGCGAGTAAAGGTGTCCATACAAAATTAATAGTAAGGCTCGTTCCAGCGAATTTTAAATTGTGAAATCCATTTTTTATTTCTTTCAATGGAATGCTGAGAAATAATCCATACAGCATGAAAAATAAGAAGGGGACAATAAATTGCTCTGAATACATATGTATCAAATGAAATTGTCCGAGTACGATGCCGCATGTAACAGCAAAAAGAATAATAAAAGTTTGAATCTTTTCTATAGTGCTCATGAGTAAATCCTTTCTAAATATGAATTGCCCTCTCTACATCCATTATACAAACAATAAAGTTACAATGGGTGTATGAATTGTATTGTGGTCATTATTTTTAATTCGAGATATTATTTTTTATTTAAAGTTACTTGACTAAAGTAAGTTACTGTATTACAATCACTTACATAAGGTAATTAAATAACAAAAAGTTTTTTGTGTTTTTACTTAAGGTATCTATTGGAACTTTTTACTAGAATAAGAATTTTTATGATGATGAATAATGAATATGATAAGAAAGTTTAGGTGAAGAAAGTGGGATTATTTAGCTCATTATTTGGTAAAAAAGAAGAAAATACAAAAGTAGAGGGGAATAAAACAATGTCAAAAGTATTATTTGTAAAAGCAAACGATCGTCCGGCGGAGCAAGCAGTTAGTTCAAGAATGTATGAAACATTTGTAAGTGCTTATAAAGAAGCGAACCCAAATACAGAAATTACGGAGTTAGATTTATTCGCATTAAATCTGCCGTATTACGGAAATATCGCTATTTCAGGTGGGTATAAACGTAGTCAAGGAATAGAGTTAACAGCAGAAGAAGAGAAGGCTGTAGCTAAGGTAGATCAATATTTAAATCAGTTTTTAGAAGCTGATAAAGTTGTATTTGCGTTCCCACTATGGAACTTCACAGTGCCAGCACCATTAATCACGTATATTTCATACTTATCACAAGCTGGAAAAACGTTTAAATATACAGCGAATGGTCCAGAAGGTTTAGCTGGTGGTAAGAAAGTAGTTGTGTTAGGTGCTCGTGGTTCAGATTACTCTTCAGAACAAATGGCTCCTATGGAAATGGCAGTTAATTACGTAACAACTGTACTTGGATTCTGGGGAATTACAAATCCAGAGACTGTTGTAATTGAAGGGCACAATCAATATCCAGATCGCTCACAACAAATTGTTGAAGAAGGTTTAGAGAACGTTAAGAAAGTAGCGGCGAAATTTTAATTAATAGTAAATGTAAAAACCAACATGGATGACCATGTTGGTTTTTTAGTCTATTTCTATGTTAAAAAATGTATATTTATAAAATAAATGAAAAGTTTGAAAATAGTATTGCAAAATATTATATATCAAACTATAATGAGTTCAAGAATAATTGATACTTGAATTAAATATTCAGAAAATTCAATTAGTTAAAATTGGAAAATGAGATAAGGAAATTTGAATGGGGGTTATATTATGGCGAATAAAGTACCATTTTCGTTCATAGTAGTTATTGGATTAATGTTATTTGCACTATTTTTTGGAGCAGGAAATTTAATATTCCCGGCAATGCTCGGTCAATCGGCAGGAGAGAATGTATGGATTGCTAACGCTGGATTTTTAGTAACGGGTGTTGGATTACCACTACTAGGTGTACTAGCATTTGGTTTTTCGGGTAAAGATGATTTACAGTCATTAGCAAGTCGTGCTCACCCAGTATTCGGGATTGTGTTTACAACAGTTTTATACTTAGCGATTGGCCCGTTATTTGCAATACCAAGAACAGGAAATGTTTCTTATGAAATTGGTCTTAAACCGTTTATGCCAGAAGGATTAGGTTCTACACCTTTAATTCTTTTCACAATTGTATTCTTTAGCATCACTTGTTTTTTTTCGCTAAATCCTGCGAAAATTGTCGATATTGTTGGGAAAATCTTAACGCCAATTAAGTTAACTTTCATCGGTATTTTAGTAATCGTTGCTTTTGTTCATCCGATTGGAGATATGCAAGCACCAGTGGAAGCTTATACATCACATGCATTCTTTAAAGGGTTCCAAGAAGGATACTTAACAATGGACACGCTTGCATCATTCGTATTTGGAATCATCATTATTAATGCAATTAAAGAAAAAGGTGCGAAAACGAAAACACAGATCATGATCGTTTGTGCAAAAGCGACAATCATTGCAGCATCTATTTTAGCAATTATCTATACAGCTCTTTCTTATATGGGTGCTTCAAGTGTTGCGAAGCTTGGACATTTAGAGAACGGCGGAGAAGTATTAGCGAAAGTTTCTAATTACTATTTCGGATCATATGGTGGAGTATTATTAGGATTAATGATTACAGTAGCGTGTTTAACAACTAGTGTGGGACTTGTATCAGCATGTTCTTCATTCTTCCATAAGTTATTCCCAAATATTCCTTACAAAGCGATTGCCATCACGCTATGTGTATTTAGTGCAATTGTTGCAAACGTAGGATTAACACAATTAATCGCAGTTTCTGTTCCAGTACTAACAGCAATTTATCCACTAGCAATCGTATTGATTTTCTTAACATTCTTCCATTCATTATTCAAAGGAAGAGCTGAAGTTTATCAAGTGAGCTTAATCGTAACATTTATCATCAGCTTATTCGATGGATTAAGTGCAGCTGGAGTTAACATTGAAGTAGTAAGCCGAGTGTTCACTAAATTCCTTCCGATGCAAGAAGTAGGATTAGGATGGATCTTCCCAGCGATTATCGGTGGATTTATCGGATATGGCATTAGCGTTTTAAAAGCAAAAAATCAAGTTCAACCAGCTAGTGCGAATAAGAAAATAGGTTAAATAAAAAAGTTATAGAACTTGTTTCTATAACTTTTTTTGTTACTATTAATAATGAAAGAAAATAAAGTTGTAGGGGAAATAAAATGAAAAAAACAATTGATCATATCGGCATCGCAATTCGAGATATAGATAGTACGATACGTTTTTATGAAAAGGTGTTGTTAGGAACGTTAATAGATCGTTACGTAAGTGAAGCTCCTGGTGTGGAAAGCGAAGTAGCCATTCTTGAAGTGGATGGAGATAGAATTGAATTACTTGCGCCTACGAATAATACGACATCTCCAATTGCACGATTTATAAAACAAAAAGGTAAAGGTGTTCATCACGTTGCGTATCGTGTCGATGATTTAGATGTAGCTCTAGAAGAGTTAAAAGAACAAGGTATTCGGACATTAGAGCATACACTTCGAATTAATAAGCACGGTAGAAGATTAATATATCTTAACCCAGCGGATACAGAGGGAACAATCATTGAGTATTGTGATTATCCAGAAGAGAAGTAAAGAAATTTAATGATGGAAGAAGGGTATTGCGTAATAACGTAATGCCTTTTTTATTTATGTATTTCACACTTTCTTCACAAATAATTCACGATAACCTTTCTTCTTTAGGAACTTACATAAATATATTTTATGATATAATAACAATCGACTTTAAAAATGTAAGTTGTATCTGTGAAGGTAGTTACTATTATATTAGAAGTTTTGAGGTGGAAGAGAAATAAAGAGTTTTACTGTATAGAAGTTTATATTTAATCAGGTTAATATTTATTCAAGTAATCGACTTGGTAAGTAGATGTAATGAAAATAGAGCGATGAGGAAGAAAGAAGTGAAATGAGTGTGAAAGTAATGAGAAGGTTAGGGGCATGGTTATTAATTGTATGTATGCTTATTATATCGATGCCGAAAAGCGCATCTGCTCATGCGTACATTGTGAAATCAAACCCTACTGAAAATGAAACGTTGAAGAAAGCACCATCTGCAGTGAAAATTGAATTTGATGAGGATATACAAGTTTCGCATTTTAATACATTGTTTGTAAGAGATACCTCAGGTACAAGAGTAGATTTAAAAGATGCTCATATTGATAAAGAAAATAAAAAATTATTAGAAGTAGGGTTAAAAGAAAATTTAAAAAACGGACTCTACTCTATTCAGTGGAAAGTGATTTCTGCTGATGGGCATCCCATTCAAGGAGTGATTCCGTTCCGAATTGGGTCAGCAGAAGCGGGAGCAGACGATATACAAGTAGAAGAGATGGGGTATGTCCCGAAAATAGATATGATTATGGAACGTGGAGTTTTATATACAAGTTTCTCACTATTTATAGGAGTGCTATTCTTTAATCTTATTATGTATAAAGGGAATGCAACCTCGGTTCGATCAAGGAGTAAGAACATAATATGGATCTCATTATTGGGTATATTGATTAGCTTATTATTCAATCTGCCATTGCAAGCGAAAATAAATGCTGATGTTTCATGGTTAGAAGCATTCGATCCATTACTATTAAAAGAAACATTACAGCTTTCTGTTTTTGGATATGTGTGGATTACTCAAATGGTTCTTATTAGTTCGCTTATCATTGTTACTTATTTTGCGATGAAGTGTGAGAAGCTGTCGTCGTTTAAAGTATGGAGCATTCCAATACTATTGTTTATCGGGATACTTGTTATGAAAGCCTTTAATAGTCATGCATTTGGTTTAAAGTTTAAAGAGATTGCGGTCGTTATGGACTTTCTACATTTATTCGCAGCTTCGTTATGGGTTGGAGGTCTATCATCCATTATTCTTCTTTTACGTAAAGAGGAAGACAAGTGGAATATGTATTGGGATATGATTAAGCGTTTTTCACCGTGGGCAACAGGTGCTGTCATCGTGATTTTAATAACAGGTCTTTTTAACAGTACATTCTTTATACCAACAATTCATTCGTTATTTGATACGAAGTATGGTTTAGCTTTATTAGCGAAGATACTTTTATTCATTTTCATGGGGATATTGGGAATTGTTCACTATGTGAAAGGGAAAATGAGAGCGGAGCAAGGATTAGGCGCTACGGTGAAAGTAGAGTTTATCATAGGAATTATCATCTTTGTCATCGTAGCTTTTATGACAAACGTACAAACACCACCGATGCCTCCTACTGGACCTTTTACAGAGAGTAAGCAATTAGGTAATGGGTATGAACTTACTTTACATGTAAGTCCTAATAAAGTAGGACAAAATACATTCCATATTACTTTAAGGGATGAAAATGGCCAACCTGTTACTGATATGGAGCAAATTATTTTAACTACGCAATCATTGGATATGAACATGGGGAAAGGTTCATTTAAAGTTTCGGCCGTGTCACCAGGAGAATATGAAGCGGAAGGTATGTATATTAACATGACAGGAAACTGGAATATACAAGTGCACGGATTAACAAAATTTCTTGATAGCTTTGATGCGGATTATAAATTTATAGTAGGCGGCAGATAAAGAGAAGGTATAAATAAAAAGGAGTTAATAGAAAATGAAACGTATAAAAAAAATTGGCACAACAATGATCGCAACAATTATTGCAATGGGCATTTTTTCGTTACCTGTTAGTGCGCACGTCACTGTGAAACCAGCAACTTCGGACGTTAATTCTTGGGAGACTTACACGATAAAAGTACCAGTTGAAAAGAATGTAGCAACGACAAAAGTTACATTGAAAATACCGTCTGGAGTGGAATTCCAACAGTATGAACCAGTACCAGGATGGAAAGTGGAAGAGCAAAAAGATAATGCTGGAAAAGTGAAAACTGTAGTATGGGAAGCAACAGGAGAAGGGATTTTACCTGGCCAGTTCCAGCGATTTACTTTCGTCGCTAAAAATCCGGATAAAGAACAAAAAATAGCTTGGGATGCATATCAACAATATAAAGACGGAGAAATTGTTGAATGGACAGGCGATGAAAAAGCTGAAAAACCACATTCACTTACTACAATTGCAAAAGGTACGTCAGTAACAGGAGAACATGGTGAAGTGTCTAGTGTAGAACAGAATAAAGGTACTAGTAATATGCAAGTAATAGCGATTGTCTTATCTATTTTGGCGATTGTATCGTCGGTAGGGGCGTGTGTTTTTGTAGTGCGTCGTAAAAAGTAAGATATAAGAAAGAGCCTACACACCAGCAGGCTCTTTTTCATTTTTATTTCACTTCAACCTGCTGCCTTACAGTAAGTGTTTTCGGCTTTATATTTACGAAACAAATACTCACCACAATAAATAATAGTCCGATGAATAAGCTAATAGTAATGGCCTCATGTAAGAAAATTGAACTTACAATAATAGCGATTAGTGGAATAAGAAATGTATAAGCCCCAACTTTACTTGCTTCACCAGCTCCAACAAGAGTGAAGTATGCAAGCCATCCCATTGCAATAACAAAGAATGAAATAAAGAGTAGTACACTAACAAATGGTATACTCCAAGCGATACTAGACCAGCTTTCAAACTCTGAACCAAATCCAATTAAGCAAAGTCCGCCAATAATAAGCTGAAGTGTTACCATCCAAATGGAATTAACGCGGTGCCCAGTCTTCTTAATAAATACTGTGCCAAGTGCCCAGCCAATAGCGCATCCTATCGCGAGAAGGATTCCAATAATAGAAATATGTCCAGTTAAACTACTAGAGCTAATGACACCTACGCCTATAAATCCAAGAACAAGCCCAAAAATTTTTAAGCCGTACATAGATTCTTCAAGCCAAATCCATGAGAAAATGCCGAGTAAAACAGGTTGTAGAAATACAATGGCGGAAAATAACCCAGCGGGCATATATTGAAGGCCTACAGTTTGTAATCCGTAAAATATAATGATGTTAAGTAAAGAAGAAATAACGTATAAATGCCAAGTTTCTTTTAAGTGTAACTCTTTGTATTTCGGTAATGCGAAAAGGAGTAAAATGAATCCTCCAATTAAAGTTCGAACGCCTGCAAATAAAACGGGTGGTGTATAATGCAGGGCAAACTTAGATAAAGGCCAATTGATTCCCCACATGAAAACGAGAAAGGTAAGGATTATGGCCGTCTTAGTTCGAGAAAGCTGTGTCACGGTAAGACCTCCTTGTTGTTATTCATTTCACTATGATATGATATCGACTGTAATAAATAAAATGAATCTTTTTTATAAGGAGTATAAGTGATTAGTTATGACCATTACACAACTGCAAGTATTAATAAAAACTGTTGAGTTAGGTAGTTTTACGAAGGCTGCTCGGGTGTTAAATATGACGCAGCCAGCTGTAAGTCATGCAATTTCAAGTATTGAGTCAGAGTTAGGAGTTACGATTCTTATACGTGATAAACGAAAAGGGCTAATCGTTACGGATGTAGGAAACAGAATTCTTGTGCATATTAGAGAGATTTTGAACGGTGTAGAGAAGATTGAACAAGAAGTTGCGATGGAGAAAGGACACGAAGTTGGGACGATTCGAATTGGGAGTTTTCCGAGTGCCTCTGCACATTTCTTACCCAAAATGATAAACCTTTTTAAGGAGAAGTATCCGAACTTAGAAGTTGTTCTTTGTGAAGGAACGATTAAAGAAGTTGAAGATTGGTTAGTATCGAGGGTTGTTGATATAGGAATTGTTATTTTGCCTAATAAAGATATGGAGATTGTCCCATTAACGAAGGGGAAAATGGTTGCTATCTTAAGAGAGGATCATCCTCTTTGTAAGAAGGATTCTATTGCAATTAGTGATTTAGAGAATGAACCGATCATATTATGTAAGGGTGGATACGAACCACCCATTATTGATATGTTTAAACAAGCAAACGTACCACTTCGGGCTGAGTATGTAATATCAACCGTTACTACAGCTTTAAACATGATTCAAGAAGGGCTAGGTATTGCAATATTAGCCGAATTATCTTTAACGAATTTACCACAGAATGTGCAAACGAGAGAATTGGAACCACAAGTATGGAGAGAAATTGCTTTAGCTGTTCCTTCATTAAAGGATTCCTCCATCGCTGTGCAGCTATTTATTGAAGAATTTCAAGCGCTATTTGCAGAATAAAAAGAGGTGTCTCATATATCATAATGGGACACTTTTTAATTTACTTATAAAAAATCTATGAAAAGGATTGACTTATCTTTTTGTTGTAACTATAATGATTACATCGAGGTGGTGATCACGATGAAAATTAGTAGCCGCTTTTCTATAGCTGTTCATATTTTATCTATTTTGAAAAACAATCCATCTTCACTTTGTACTTCAGACTATATAGCTGAAAGTGTAAACACAAATCCAGTAGTCATTCGTAAAATGATGTCGTACTTGAAACAAGCTGGTTTTGTATATGTAAATCGCGGTCCAGGTGGTGCGGGATTATTAAAGGATTTACATGAAATCACATTGTTAGATGTATACCATGCAGTAAATGTAGTCGAAGAAGACAAACTATTTCATATTCACGAGCAACCAAATCCAGATTGTCCAATCGGAGCAAATATTCAAGCGGTGTTAGAAGTTATATTCATACAAGCGCAATCCGCGATGGAAGAAATTTTGAGAAATATTACGATGGGGCATTTGTTTGAAACTTTGCAAGAAAAAATGAATGCTTAAATCATATTTATATTTTTTTATTATTAATGTAACTGATTTGATTACAACTGTAAAGGTAAGGTGTAAAAGTATGACTGTAAAAATGAAAGTATACTCAGATTTTATATGTCCATTTTGTTTTTTAGCAAAAGGTCCATTAGATGAAGTAGCGAAAGAGAAAGATGTAGAAATTGAATGGATGCCATTTGAATTACGTCCAAGTCCATATTCAAAAATAGATCCATGGAATGAGCCAGAAAAATTAGGCTCATGGGATGCTTTTATTCTTCCAACTGCGAAGAAGTTAGGAATCGATATGCGTTTGCCGCGTGTTTCACCGCATCCATATACACATTTAGCTTTCGAAGGATGTCAATTTGCGAAAGAACGTGGACTAGGAAATGAGTATCATCACCGCGTATTCACAGCATTTTTCCAAGAAGAGCAAAACATTGAAGATATTGATGTTTTAACAAAATTAGCGGTAGAAGTAGGTCTTCCTGAAGCTGAATTTAAAGATGCTTTAGTAACTCGTAAATATAAAGAAAAGCATCAAGAAGCAATTCAGCATGCATATGATGAAGCAAATATTATGGCTGTTCCAACTGTCATGATTGGAGATGAAGTCATTCAAGGGCTTGCTAGTAAAGAAACGCTACAAAGAGTCATCGATAAAGAAATTGAAAAGGATAAAACAAATTCATTTGAAGGTATGCAATGTAATACAGATGGATATTGCTAATTCGCTTGTTATGAAATAACAAAATAAATTATAAAACAAATATTTGGAGGAATTAAAATGTCAGCAACTACAACAAAATTAAAAGAAGCAATCGTGAACCGTCGTTCTATTCGTAAAGTAACAAAAAACGATGCAATTACGAAAGAAAGAATTGAAGAAGTTTTAAAAACAGCTTTACACGCACCAACATCTTTCAATATGCAAAGTGGTCGTATGGTTGTATTAATGGATGGAGAACATGAAAAGTTTTGGGATATTGTTAAAGAAACACTAAGAGCCCGCGTACCAGCAGAAAACTTTGAAGCGACTGTAGAAAGATTAAAAGGTTTCCATACAGGTGTTGGGACTGTGTTATTCTTTGAAGATCAAGCAACAGTAGAAAAAATGCAAGAAAATGCACCATTATATAAAGATCAGTTCCCATTCTGGTCTCATCAAGGAAATGCAATGTTACAACATACTGTATGGATGTTATTATCGGCTGAAGGAATTGGCGCATCCCTGCAACACTACAATCCAATCGTAGATGCTGAAGTGAAAGAAACTTGGAACATTCCAGCAGAGTGGAGCTTAGTAGGACAAATGCCATTTGGTGAGCCAAATGAACAACCAGGAGAAAGAACTTTCTTACCTACTGAAGATGTAGTGAAATTTTATTAAGAAATTTAATATGTAAAAAGTTAAATAAAAGGAGAGTACATATTAGTCATATATGTACTCTCCTTTCGTATGCAATGTTAAACTCTTACTGCAAGAACGTTTTCCTTCATATGAATCGAAGTCTTTCCTTACAATTAAAAATCTATTATGTTTATTATTTTGAAATGACAGTAAACATCCCCGTCATGTTTGGTGAGTAATCCTTAAAATCAAATTTTTCATAGAATGATTCTTTATCTTGTGATGCAAACAAACCGACAAACGCCTTATCAGGGGCATTCTCATGTAAGTATGCAACTAAACGATGCATGATTTCTTTCCCGATACCGTGTTTCTGATACTCTGGATGCACCACTATATCTTGAATATAGAAATAGATAGATCCATCACCAACAATTCTCCCCATGCCGATCATTTGTTCATTATCTTTCACTGTGATGCAGTGAATAGAATTCTTCAGTGAAATATCTGCTACATCAAAATTCATATAATCAGTCCATCCAACAGAATCACACAAATATTTGTACTCTTCTAATGTTGGGATGTTATGTTTAAACTCATATGTTTTCAAAATGTATCCTCCAAGCCCTTAAATTTAACAAGTATATACATTCGACATTTTTTTATCTTTTCCTCTTATGTAACTGAATCCTTTTTAGCTATTGAATTTCGTACAGTTTCCTTATTTGTATTAATTTATAAGAGTTTAGGGGAAAAATATTAGAAATAATGCAGTAGAAAGGGAAGTGGAAAAATGAATGATGAGAAAAAATATACAGTGGTAGGTACTGATGTTGAGGAGGTAAAACGTTTAAATGAAAATTCGGGATTATCGTATAATCAAGTGAAAGAATTATTAGCGAAGCAAATGCAAAAAAAGAAATAATGAAATTGAAATTCTTCATTTTTTCATTTAGCATCCTAATTAGAGAGAGTTATGAGGATAACTCTCTTTTTCAATACAATGGAGCAACTTTTAGAGTGGAGGAAACAACATGAAAAAGTGGGTAAAGGTAACGTTGTCGATCGCTGGAGGTATTGTCCTATTGGCATGTGCCGGAGGATATTACGTGTATAAAAATTATTTTCCAAAGGAACCGGAGCGTATCGTATATGATAAAGATAGAGTGTTAAAACCGATACATAATCAGTTGAAAGGAATTAATATAGAAAATGTAAAGATAAAAGAAAAAGAAGTCGTAAATGCGACTGTAGATGAGCTTCAAAAAATGATTGATGATGGGAAATTATCATATGAAGAATTAACGAGTATTTATCTTTTTAGAATACAAGAACATGACCAAAATGGAATATCATTAAATGCTGTTACAGAGATTAATCCAAATGCAATGGAAGAAGCGCGAAAGCTAGATAAAGAAAGATCTTTCAATAAGAAGTCGAACTTATACGGCATGCCAGTTATCGTAAAAGATAATGTACAAACGGTAAAGGATGCGGCAACGTTATTTAACATAATGGTAAGTTTTGATGAAAAAGATGCTATGACAGAAAAAATGAAAGATAAAGAAAGAATTGATTATACGAAGGACTTATCAATAGACGGATTGAAAGGGAAAAAAGTAGGAGTTCTATTTTCAATAGACCGACAAGATGAAAATAGAAAAGAAGTAGCAGAAAAGATTAGAAAAGACCTTCAAGATGCAGGTGCGATCTTGACTGATGATATTCAGTTAAACGCTGAGGGTGTAGATAATTTGCAAACGTTAGAATATGAGTTCAAACATAATGTTAACGATTATCTTTCAAAGCAAAAAAATGTACCGGTAAAATCGCTAGAAGAGATTATAACGTTTAATAAAAAGGATAGTAATAGACGAATAAAATATGGACAAACATTAATTGAGGGATCTGAAAAATCTGCTATAACAAAAGATGAGGTTCAAAAAGTAGTGCAAACGAGTCAAGAAAATACTAGAAAAGAGCTAGATAGGTATTTAGTAGAAAAAGGTTTGGATGCTTTAGTTATGATTAGCAACGATGAAGTTCTTCTATCAGCTGTAGCTGGCTATCCAGAATTAGCTGTGCCAGCAGGATATGATAACAATGGAGAGCCAGTAGGTGCAGTGTTTGTCGGGAGACAATTCGGTGAAAAGGATCTGTTCAATATTGGATATGCGTATGAACAACAGTCTAAAAATAGAAGATCACCAAAACTGTAAAAGGGTAAACGAAAAAAAGAGCGCCGCTAAATTATGTTGATCGGCTAATATAAAAAGAATCTAACAATATAAAAAGAAAAAAAGGATTCTGCTCAATTAGTAAGAAAGATTGTCTATAGAAGCTCATAAAATGTAATATATTCAATTTCCATCCATTGAAGGGGGAGGTTAAAACTTAATGAATGAAGTGAAAGATTTCTTTCGAAGCAGAGGGTTTCAACGGTTTCTCGTTTTAATAATAGTAGCGCTTGTATTATACGGATTAAAAAGTATGATTAATTTAATATTGATTACGTTTATACTGACGTTTTTAATGGATCGGTTTCAACGTTTTATTTCAAAGAAGTTGAAAGTGAATCGGAAAATTGTTATCGCATGTTTGTATATCATATTAGTTTCCTTTATTGGCACGACATTGTATAAATATTTACCTGTGCTAACGATACAAATTTCTCAATTAATTTATCAATTTAAGTTGTTTTTTCAAAATCCACCTGATAATGAAATCATTAAATATGCACTCTCAACAATTAATGGGATGGAAGTATCAAAATATATAGAACAAGGTGTAGATGTCATATATCAATCGATTGCAAATATAGGAAAAGTCAGTTTGCAAATACTACTCTCTCTTATTTTAAGTTTATTTTTCTTGTTAGAAAAAGAGCGCATAATATCATTTACTTCGAAATTTAAAGATAGTAGTCCGAAGGTTTTTTATGAGGAGATTGCATATTTTGGCGAAAGGTTTGCAAGATCGTTCGGTAAAGTAATTGAAGCACAGTTTTTAATTGCAGTTGTCAATTGTGTACTCACTGTAATTGCACTTGTGATTTTAGGGTTTCCTCAGCTTCTTGTATTGGCTGTCATGGTCTTTCTACTCGGTTTGATTCCTGTTGCCGGTGTAATCATTTCCTTGTTCCCGCTATGTATTATTGCTTATAACGTAGGTGGAGTTATGTACGTTGTATACATACTTGTGTTCATTACAATAATCCATGCTCTTGAAAGTTATTTTTTAAATCCGAAGTTTATGTCTGCGAAAACGAATTTGCCAATCTTTTATACATTTATGATTCTCATCTTCTCAGAACATTTCCTTGGAATATGGGGGCTTATTATCGGTATACCAATCTTCATCTTCTTATTAGATGTACTTAATGTAAATAATGAGGAATCAATTAAAAAATAGAAAATAACTGATGTTTTCAATGAGCGAGCAATGAAAAAGCAATCCAAAATAAATTGGATTGCTTTTTTGCATACACGATTAAAGAACAGGTGTCATTGTTTCTTTCAATACTTGAACAGAGTGATCGAATTTTAATTCTTCTTCTTCACTTAATTCCACTTCTAAAATTTCACGAACACCGCCGCGATTTAAAACAGCAGGTACACCGATATAAACATCTTTTTGACCGTATTGACCTTCTAAGTAAGCTGAAACTGTTAATACACTATTTTCGTCGTTTAAAATCGCCTTAGTAACACGTAGAAGTGACATACCAATACCATAGTAAGTTGCACCTTTTCGCTCAATAATATGGTAAGCTGCATCACGAACATTTATGAAGATTTTGTCTAAATCTTCTTGCGTGTATGTGTTGTCTTTATCAAGAAGCGTTTGTAGTTTTTGAATGCCAATGGATACGTGACTCCAAACAGGAAGTTCCGTATCACCATGTTCTCCAATAATATAAGCATGAATGTTGTGTGGACCAATATCGAAATACTCACCTAACATATAGCGGAAACGAGCAGAATCAAGAGTTGTACCAGAACCGATTACACGTTCTTTTGGTAAACCAGATTCTTTCCAAGTTACGTAAGTTAAAATATCGACAGGGTTAGTGGCGATTAAGAAGATACCATCAAATCCGCTATCCATAATACTACGAACGATTTGTTTAAAGATTTTCGCGTTTTTCTCAACTAAATCTAAACGTGTTTCGCCTGGCTTTTGTGGTAATCCAGCCGTAATAACTACAAGATCAGCATCTTTACAATCTTCGTAGCTACCTTTCCATACTCTAGTTGGAGCTGGAGCGAATGGAACAGCATGACTTAAATCCATTGCTTCTCCTTCAGCTTTTGCCTCGTTTACATCAACTAAAACAAATTCTTCAGCTACAGCTTGGTTAATCATGCAGTAAGCATAACTACATCCAACTGCTCCTGTTCCTACTAATACTACACGGTTAATCCCTTTTTTCATTTTAAAATTCCTCGCAATTTCATTGATTTTATTATGTAAGATAATACGTCTTACTTCTATAGATTCATATCTAGTTTATTACATTTTATAAAAGATATTCAAGTATTTGAAAATGTATCCGTGCAATTTCTTGCACGAAACATAGGAAGTCAGTGAACCGAATATAATGCAATAAAATCCTTTATCGAAGGGGAAAAGGGCATGATGCAGCCATTAACGATGGAAAGAATGCTCCATATTATTAATGTGGGGCTCGTAAAAACGAAGAATCCAAAGCAAATTATTATTGCTGGTGCAGGAATTTCAGGATTAGTTGCAGCATCGTTATTGAAAGAATCAGGGCATAGCATAACAATTTTAGAAGCGAATAACCGAATAGGCGGAAGAATATATACGATCCGTGAACCGTTTAGCAGAGGCTTATATTTTAATGCAGGGCCAATGCGAATTCCTGAAACACACGAGTTAACTTTAGCTTACATTCGTAAATTTAAATTACCATTAAATCTTTTTATAAATAAAACCGCTTCAGATATTATTTATACGAATAATATTAAAACGAGATTGAGCGTGTTTGAAAAAAATCCAAGTATACTTGGATATCCCATTGTAGAGAACGAAAAAGGAAAAACAGCAGAAGAGTTAATGTTAGTAGTAATAGAACCAATACTTAATTTTATAAAAAAAGATCCTAATAAAAACTGGATCATCGTTGAAAAAAAGTATAAAACATATTCGCTCGGATCATTTTTAAGCGAGTATTATTCAGATGGAGCAATAGATATGATTGGGGTACTTCTAGATATGGAAGCATATATGGGAATGTCTTTAATTGAAGTATTACGTGAAATGATCTTTTTTACTTCAACGACAAAATATTATGAGATAACGGGCGGAATGGATACATTACCAAATTCATTTTTACCTGAGTTAAAAGATAATATTTTTATGTCGTATAAAGTAGAAAAAATTATACAGGAAGATAGTAAAGTGATGATGCAAGTAACAAATGGACAAACGTTACATCCATTTATGGTAACAGGCGACATTGCTATTATCACAATTCCATTTTCAGCGTTACGATTTGTAGAAGTTCAGCCATATCATTTATTCTCTTATTTTAAAAGACGGGCAATTCGTGAATTAAACTATATAGCTTCGACTAAAATTGCGATAGAGTTTAAAAGTAGATTTTGGGAAAAAGCGAGACAGTGTGGAGGTAAATCTATTACAGATTTACCTATACGATTTACATATTATCCGAGTTATGGCATTCATACACCAGGGGCGGCTATCGTTTTAGCGAGTTATACGTGGGCAGATGAGGCGTTAACGTGGGATAGTCTCCCGCAAAGAGATCGTATACGTTACGCATTAAAAAATTTAGCGGAAATATACGGTGACATCGTCTATAGTGAGTTTGTTACTGGAACATCTTTTAGCTGGAGCCAAAATCCGTATTCTTGCGGCGCATTTACGGCTTTCGAACCAGGTCAAGAGTTAGAGTTATTTCCGTATATTACGCCGCCAGCTGGCAAAGTACACTTTGCAGGAGAGCATACGACATTAACACATGGATGGATGCAAGGAGCAATAGAGTCTGGAATTCGAGTTGCTTATGAAGTAAACGAACAGTGAAGATATATTTACAAATCACTATTCTTTTTATAAAATGATTAATATAAATCGTAATTATTACGCTTTGAATACGTTTGAAATAAAGAAATGGATGGTCGATCAAATGAAAAAAGTAGAAATTCATATATTAGGTGGCTTTTTAGGAAGTGGAAAATCAACATTATTACAAAATTTATTGTTAGCGGAAAAAAAGAAGAATAGAAAAGTTGCAGTATTAATGAATGAAATTGGTGAATACTCGGTAGATACAGATATTATTGGAAAAGAGAATGTTTTAAGGGAACTTCTGAAAGGATGTATTTGTTGTACGCTAAAAGAAGAGCTTGAAATACAATTACACTCGTTATATCAGCAAGAAAGACCAGATGTCATTTATATAGAAACGACAGGTGTTGCACATCCAATTGAAGTGTTAGATGCGTGTGTATCACCAATTTTAGCACCTTTCTTAGAAGTGAAATCAATTGTCGTCGTTTTAGATGCAGTAAGGTGGTTAAATCGAAGTGTATTAAGTGCAAACGTTCAGCAATTATTGCATGAGCAACTGAAGTTTGGTAGCCACATTTTAATTAATAAATCAGATTTACTAACAGATGCGGATAAGAACAAAGTAATTGAAGAAGTGAAAGCAATAAATAATCATGCGAAATTATTTGAAACAAAATATTGTAATATATCTTTAGAAGACATAGAAGAAGCTGAATTTACGAATGATGGAGAACATGAGACACTACATGTAAAACAGCATTTACATATACAAACGATGACATATCAATTTACGAAATCGATTGATCAAGTTAAATTATACGAATGGCTTTCGAATTTACCAGATAGTATTTATCGTGTAAAAGGATTTGTGAAATTCCATGGAGATAAATACCCGCACTTATTCCAATATTCATTTGGGGTACCAACTTTACTGGAACAAGATTTCGGTTTCCCGACGAACTTGGTAGTAATAGGAGAAGGGCTAGATAAGAAACAATTAGCTGAAGGGTTAGAGAAAGTGGAACTTAATTCTAATTAAGATTAAAGGCCTAACTTATTTTTAAGTTAGGCCTTTTTGTGTGTAGAAAAACACTTGCGGATTTTGTCTAACAATAATAATTGTAAAATTCAGAAATATATTTATAATCAAATCTAAGAGGTGATTCAGGTGTCAGAAAAAATAATAATGGATGTAAAAAATCTAACAACAAAAGGGTTAGAGACGAGAGAGAAATTATTGTGTGCTGCAGAAGAGGTGTTTGGTAGTAAAGGATATTACGAGGCTTCTATTGTGAATATTACACAAGAAGCAAAGGTAGCGCACGGAACTTTCTATAATTACTTTCCATCTAAAAAAGATATATTTGATGAATTGATTCGCAGATTGAACCGTGAGTTACGCTTAATTATTAAAGAAGAAATGAAGAGAATATCAAGTTATGAAGAGGCACAAAGAAGAGGTTTTCAGGCTTTTTTTCGGTGGGTGAAAGATCGACCTAATCTATATAACATTGTACAACAGGCAGTAGTTGTTGATGATAACTTATATAGATGGTATTATGCAAAGCTCGCAAATGGATTTTTAAAAAGTTTATCCGCGGGTATGGAAGCGGGAGAGTTTAAACAACTTGATAAAGAAACAATTGCGTATTGTCTTATGTCAATTGGGCAATTTCTCGGAATGCGATGGGGTTATTGGGAAGAGAAAGATGTTCCGGAAGATGTATTTGAAGCAGCGATGTCATTAATATTTGAAGGATTGAGAAAGAGATAAGGGAGTGGGGAAAATATGCAAGGCATTGCTTATTGGATTGAAAAACGGTCCTATTTACATCCAGATCGCATTGCCATTATTACAGAAGAGGAGGAAATGACATATAAACAGTTACATGAGTATGTAAGTAAAGTAGCCGCATATTTAATTTACGAATTAAATGTGAAAAAAGGAGAAAGGATTGCTATTTTATCGCAAAATAGCTTGGAATATATCGTGCTTTTGTTTGCTATAGCAAAGGTAGAATGTATTGCTGTTCCACTAAATATAAGGTTAACAGAAAATGAACTTATATTTCAGTTGAAAGATAGTGGAACTATAGTTTTATTTGTAGAGGAAACATTTCACAATATGGCATTGTCAATGCAGAAGGTATCGTATGTACAAAGAGTTATTTCGATTACAAGTTTAAAAGAAATAGAAGATAGAAAAATTGACAACTTTGAAGAGATAAATGAAAGCGCATCCTTTATTATATGTTATACATCAGGGACAACTGGAAAACCGAAAGGAGCCGTACTTACACAAGAAAATATGTTTTGGAATGCGCTTAATAATACATTTGCGATTGACTTAACTATTCACGACCGCTCCATTGTATTATTACCTTTATTTCATATTGGTGGGATTGGTTTATTCGCATTTCCAACTTTATTTGCAGGTGGCGTAATCATTATTCCAAGAAAATTCGAACCAACCACAGCTCTTTCCATGATAGAAAAACATAAAGTAACTGTAGTGATGGGTGTACCTACAATTCATCAAGCATTAATTAATTGCGCAAAGTTTGAAACTACAAATTTACAATCAGTTCGCTGGTTTTATAACGGTGGTGCTCCATGTCCAGAAGAGTTGATGAGAGAATTTATAGATAGAGGATTTTTATTTGGGCAAGGCTTTGGTATGACTGAGACATCACCAACCGTATTTATGCTTTCAGAAGAAGATGCAAGACGTAAAGTAGGATCAATTGGGAAACCAGTTCTGTTTTGTGAGTATGTACTTATTGATGAAAACAAAAATAAAGTTGAGGTTGGTGAAGTTGGAGAATTACTTATAAGAGGGCCGAATGTAATGAAAGAGTATTGGAATCGGCCAGATGCAACAGAAGAAACGATTCAAGATGGTTGGTTATATACGGGAGATTTAGCTAAAGTTGATGAAGATGGTTTTGTATACATTGTCGGTAGAAAAAAAGATATGATAATTTCCGGTGGTGAAAATATTTATCCACTTGAAGTAGAGCAGGTCATTAATAAGATTTCGGAGGTATATGAGGTAGCGGTCGTTGGTAGGCAACATGTAAAGTGGGGGGAGATTCCAATCGCCTTTATTGTGAAAAATAGTAGCAGTGAATTAACTGAAAAAGAAGTCATTGAACATTGTCGTTTATTTCTAGCAAAATATAAACTTCCAAAAGAAATTGTGTTTCTAGAGGAATTGCCTAAAAATGCAACTGGTAAAATTCAAAAAGCACAGTTAGCAAATCAATTGAAAAGTTGGTGAAGAGATGATGATGTATAGTACAGGTCAACAGGCATCATGTAGTAAAACAATAACAGAAACGGATTTTGTATTATTTGCAGGTTTGAGCGGGGATTTTAATCCAATTCATATTGATCATGAGTATGCGAAACAAACTAGATTTAATCAAAGAATAGCACATGGTTTACTAACTTCTAGTCTATTATCACAATTGCTTGGGATTCATTTACCTGGAAAAGGATCTGTTTATATGGAACAAACTATTAAATTTACAGCACCAGTCTTTATAGGAGATACGGTTACAGCTACGGCAACAGTACAAGAATTTATGATAGAAAAGAGAGTTTTGAAATTGTTAACGGAGTGTCATAACCAAAAAGGAGATTTAGTATTAACTGGTGTAGCAACTATGATGGTACCAAAAGAAGGAGGAGTAATCTAATGAATATTGGGATTGAAGCGACTGGTGTTTTCTTCCCAAAAGATGTAGAGACGGCGGCAGACCTATCTCAAAAAACAGGTATCCCTGAGAATATTATTATAGAAAAGTTTGGATTATATGAAAAACATGTCGCAGATGAAACGATGCATGCATCAGATTTAGCTATTGCTGCTGCAAAGCCAATATTATTACAAGTAGATCCTCAATCTATTGATGTAGTCATTTATTTTGGCAGTCCACATAAAGATTACCACGTATGGTCAAGTGCCCCAAAAATTCAGCATGAACTTGGATTAAAAAATGCTTATGCTTTTGAAATTATGAATGTTAGTTCTTGCTTTCCTATTGCTCTCAAAGTCGCAAAAGATATGCTTTACTCCGATAACTCAATTGAAAATATATTATTAGTAGGTGGATGTAAAGAATCTCAAATTGTAGATTATGATAATCCACGCTCACGTTTTATGTTTAATTTCGCTGATGGCGGAAGTGCAGCTTTAGTGAAAAAGGACGCTAGAAACGGTGAAATATTAGGCAGTGCGATTATAACAGATGGTTCATTTCATGAAGATGTACGTATTCCAGCAGGTGGATCAAAGCAGGTTGCGAGCTATGATACAGTTGAGAATCGGCAACATTATATTGATGTAATAGATCCTAATAGTATGAAAGGACGTCTAGATCGGGTTTCAACCCCTAATTTTGACAAGGTGATTCGGGAGGCGTTAAAAAAAAGTGGGTTAACTCCTAAAGATATTAAAGTATTGTTACCACTGCATACAAAACGTTCTATGTTAATAGAATTGATACAGGGACTAGGGCTAGAAGAAGAACAAGTTGTATATTTAGATCATTATGGACATATGTCAGCGCTTGATCCTTGCATTGGTCTTCACTTTGCAAATGAACAGGGAAAATTACAGCCTGGAGATATTGCAGTAGTAGTTAGTGCCGGGACTGGGTATACGTGGGCAGCGACTGTAATTAGGTGGTGAAAAATACTAGATGAATATATGGTAAATGGAGGTATTTGGAAAGAGGCGGCGAATGTAAAGGTACTTCATTAAATTTTTAAAACAGATTTGTTTGTATGATTTAAAGGAAAAGTCATAATTACGGATGGGTAACTTTGGCGTGTTTGACTCTATCAGAAAGTAAAATATGGGGAGGATCACAATGTCGATGAAAAAACGTAAATGGCTAAGAATGATGGCTACTGGTTGTGTTTTAAGTTCGTTATTAATAACGGCAGCTTGTTCAGGAAAGAAAACAAGTACAGAGGATGAAAAGACGATTAAGGTAGGGGTTCTTGCTTCATTAACAGGTCCATTAGAATCATATGGAAAACAAACAGTGAACGGATTTGAATTAGGGTTAGACTATGCAACTGGTGGAACTGGCAAAGTTGAAGGGAAGAAGATTAAGTTTGTTGTAGAAGATACGGAAACGAAAGCTGATGTAGCGGTTAAAAAAGCTACGAAGTTATTAGAAGAAGAGAAGGTCGATTTTTTAGTCGGATCGTCTAGTTCAAGTGATACATTAGCTGTTCTACCACTAGCTGAAGAATATGAAAAAATAATGGTTGTAGAACCAGCAGTAGCTGATAGTATTACCGGGAAGAACTGGAATAAATATATTTTTAGAACAGGTAGAAATTCATCTCAAGATGCAGTCGCTGGTGCGGCGGCAATTGCTAAAAAAGATGTGAAAATAGCAACGTTAGCACAAGATAATGCTTACGGCCGTGAGGGAATTGCGGCATTTAAAGCAGGAGCGAAGAAATTAGGTGCGAATATTGTAAACGAGCAATATGCTGATACGAATTCGACTGACTTCACTGCAAATATTCAAAATATCATTAGCTCAAAACCGGATTATTTATTTATCGTTTGGGCAGGGGCAAATTCACCTTGGAAACAGTTGAAGGATATGAATGTGGAAGCGCAAGGTATTAAAATTTCTACAGGTGCACCAGATATACCGGCATTAAAAACGATGGATGCGTTAGTAGGAATGCAAGGTTTTTCTGTTTATTATCATACACTCCCGAAAAATAAGGTGAATGATTGGTTAGTGGAAGAACATAAAAAACGATTTAATGGTGCGGTGCCAGATTTATTTACAGCAGGTGGAATGTCCGCGGCAATTTCTATTGTAGAAGCTTTAAAGAAATCAAAAGGGGATACAGATGTAGATACACTGATTAAGAAAATGGAAGGAATGGAATTTGATACACCGAAAGGAAAGATGAAGTTTAGAGAAAAGGATCACCAAGCGATGCAAACACTGTATTCTATCACATTGAAAAAGCAAGATGGTGTTGATTATCCGGTGCCAGTATTAGAGCGAGAATTAACGATGAAAGAGACAGAACCACCAGTTCAAAATAAATAGACTGAATTTTCTGTTGTTTTTGTATAAAGAGGGGATACCCTCTTTATACGCATTTCTTTCTTACTTAAAGCTTTAAAGGGAGGGATTTCGTGACACATTTGCTCGAAACGAAAAATCTTAGCGTATCTTTTGGCGAGCATCATGTTATTAAGGATGTGAATTTGACAGTACAAAAAGGAAAGCTAATTTCCATTATTGGACCAAATGGTGCAGGAAAGACAACGTTATTTAATTTACTAAGTGGGCAAATTTCTCCAACAAAGGGTGAAGTGTATTTTAAAGGACAAGAGATTACAAATTTATCAATTTCAGATCGAACTCGATTAGGAATTGGTCGTTCTTTTCAACTTACAAATATATTCCCAGAGTTAACGGTACTTGAAAATGTTCGTTTAAGTGTTCAATCGTTCGTGCAAGATTACTATAGTTTTTTTCCGAGTCCGGCAAAATTTAAGCAACAAGTGGGAGAGGCGAGACGTTTCTTAAAAACAGTATTACTTCAGGAGAAAGAACATGTGTTAGCGAAAGATTTAGCACATGGAGAAAAACGAAAGTTAGAGCTTGCGATGTTATTAGCTTTAAAAACGGATGTGTTACTACTGGATGAGCCGACGGCAGGTATTTCAGTTGAGGAGGTACCGGCTATTTTACAAGTGATTGAAAATATTAAGAAACATCCAGAGAGTACAATTGTACTAATTGAACACAAGATGGATATGGTACTAGGTTTGTCAGACCATCTTATCGTTTTATTCCATGGAGAGTTATTAGCTGAAGGTTTGCCCGAAGAAATGATGAAAGATGAGCGTGTACAAAGTGCTTATTTAGGGGGATTATATAGTGGCACTATTACAAGTGAATAATATAGAGACGTATTTAGATCAGTTTCATATTTTACAAGGGGTATCTCTTGCTGTTGAGAAAGGAACGATTACTGTACTGTTTGGAAGAAATGGGGCAGGGAAGACGACGACATTACGTTCGGTTATGGGATTTCACCATATCGCACATGGTGAAATTTATTATGATAGTAAACAAGTAAATGGATTATCTACACATTTAATTTCAAGGAAAGGAATAGGGTATGTACCAGAGAATCAAGGTATTTTTCATGATTTAACAGTAGAAGAAACATTTGCTCTTGCTAGAGGGAAGGGAGAAGAAGCGGAAGGGAAAATCGAGTGGATGCTTGAACTATTTCCGGATTTAAAGCAGTTTTGGCACAAAAAAAGTGGACTATTAAGCGGAGGACAAAAGCAAATGCTAGCAATTTCAAGGGCATTTATAAATAGTGATGGTTTATTACTTATTGATGAGCCGAGTAAAGGCTTGTCCCCTATTATGATAGAAAAATTAATGATAGCCATTTTAAAAATGAAGGAGAAAACAACAGTTTTACTCGTTGAACAAAACTTTATGATGGCTAGTCAAATTGGTGATTACTTTTATATTATGGATAACGGAAAAATTGTTCATAACGGTTTTATGCATGAATTAAAAGAGGATAAGGAAATGTGTCATAAATATTTAGGAATCTCTTAACATGAATCCGGGGTGAGAAGGATGGATGTGTTAATCAATTTATTTGTAAATGGGATTTCAACAGGGATGCTTATTTTTTTATTAGCATCAGGTCTTTCACTTATTTTCGGTTTAATGAGCGTTCTAAACTTCGCACATGGTGGTTTATTTGCGTGGGGAGCGTTTACAGGTGTTTGGCTATTTAATATGACAGGTAGTTATGTATTAGCGTTAATTGGAGCAATTGGAATGGGTATGTTTCTTGGATTCATTTTAGAAAGATTTCTTATTAGACCGGTATATGGAAATCATGTTCGCCAGCTTCTTGTGACGCTTGGAGGAATGCTTGTACTTAGTGAATGTATTAAAGTATTTTGGGGACCCAATCCAATTGGAGCAAAATTACCGTTATGGCTACAAGGTAGTTATACATTTGGAGGCGTTATATTAATTAAATACCGTCTATTCGTTATTTTAATTGGGATTATCATTTATATTGCCTTACTATTATTGCTCAAAAGAACAAAGGTAGGTCTTATGATACGCGCAGGCGTAATGGATAAAGAGATGGTTCAAGCGCTCGGTATTAACGTAAAAGCGATATTTTCTTTCGTCTTTTTATTAGGCGCAGGAATGGCAGCGTTGGGAGGCTTCTTATTAGCACCGTATTCAGGCGTTATTTTCGCCGAGATGGGTATGCAGTATGCAATTTTGGCTTTCATAGTAGTAATCATTGGAGGGTTAGGAAGTGTACAAGGTTCAGCAATCGCTTCTTTAATTGTCGGATTAGCGGGTGCTTTTACAGCGTATTTTATACCGGATTTATCACTTGCAATCAATATGTTAATGCTACTATTTTTCTTAATCGTGAAGCCAAATGGACTTGTTAGTGAAAAGGGGTGAAATGGTGAACAGCACATCAAATCGAATTAAAGTATACTTCGGAGTATGTATGCTCATTTGTTTAAGTGTATTTCCATTCGTAAATGATTCACGGAGTTTGTTAATTTTGTTCACTCAAATCTTCATCTTTGCTATTTTTGCAATGAGTTTTGATGTATTGCTTGGATATACCGGAATTGTATCATTCGGCCATTGTATGTTCTTTGGAATAGGAGCGTATGGGGTAGCACTTTTATTTGATCGGCAAGGAGTATCCATAACGAACTTTTTAATAGGGCTAGTAGCTGCAATTATCATTTCAGTAATTGTTAGTTATATAATCGGTTTGCTTTCGTTACGGCTGAAAAGTCATTTTTATGCAATGTTAACACTTGCTATTTCACAGTTGTTTTTCGTACTTGCTGAAAAATGGCGTGGACTCACTCATGGAGGAGACGGTTTTACATTTGGTGTACCAGACTTATTCCGTGATCGTTTTACGTTTTATTATGTAACACTTATATGTTTAATTGTCATTTTTATTCTGTTACGTCTTTTCACAAAATCTTCTATTGGAAAAGTATTAAAGGCAATTTCACAAAATGAGCAACGTGTTGAAGCATTAGGATATAAAGTTCTTCATTATAAAATTATTGCTAGTATTGTTGCAGGAGTAGTTGCTACAATTAGCGGTGGTTTATTTGTTATCACACTACGCTTTGTTAATACGACTGTATTTTCAATTGAAATGACATTAAATGCATTATTGATGACAATGATTGGAGGCGTTGGAACGTTAATTGGAGCAATTGCTGGAGCTGGAATTATTGAATCACTGAAATATTATTTATCAGAACTAGCCACAGCGTACCCGATTTTTGAAAGATGGACAATTATTCTTGGTTTATTGTACATTATCGTCTTGTTAGTTTTTCCGAAAGGATTAGTTGGCACGATTAAGAGACTGAAGAATGTGAAACAGAGTAAGAAGGAGAAAAGTGCAGAAGTGGAGCAAAATGTGTGAAAAATCAATTGTATAGAATATAAAAATCCCTCTTTTAGATTCATAAAGGAGGGATTTTTATTGGTGTATGTAATTAGTTTATAGCTATTATATTAATCAAATAGTTCATCAGGGATTTGTTTTAAAGAGTTTTGATTTGTAAAAAAATGAACAGCTAATTTCTCAATTGGAACATTTTCAATTGGTACCAATGTATCATTTCTAATCGGTAAAAAGGCTATTCCGTTGCCATCGTTTATAAAATCTTCAATGAGTGAATAAGAATCTAATTGTTGAAGTTGATGCTGAGATAGATTATTTTCTTTTAGAAATTGTATCGTCCTATTTCTAAAAGGGCACTTTTTGTCATTGCTAACGAAGAAGAGTTCCTTTGAAAAGTCAATGGTACACTTTTCTTTCGCTTTTAATAAGCCTACAGAAATTGAAGTGGAAAATACTTTTTTAAACGCTGTGTCCGGGTAATCCTCATAAGTAATGACCATATCAACTTTTTGTTGCTGCAGTAATTTTTGCAAATGACTACTATTTTCTACATATATTTGATAATTCCTGAAATTTTCTTTAATGCGCTTACTTACATAATTAGTCAAAATAGATTGTGACGTCGCAATTATATAAGAAGAACCATTCGTTTTAATTTTATCTTTTGCTTCTTCTACTAGAGTTAATATTTGATTCGTGTAGTCTAATAAAATGTCACCAGAAGGTAACAAGGAAACGCCTTTGTTATCTCTATGTAGTAAAGGAGTTTCTAATTCTTGTTCTAATTTTTTGATTCGCTCAGTTACGTTTGGCTGAACATATCCTAACTCTTTAGCAGCTTTACTAATAGAACCTTCGCTAGCTACAGTTTTGAATATAATAAGATCATTTATTTCCATTTATCACAGCCCCTTATACGATATCATTATAAATGATACCAAACATAATTTATACCTATTTTACGTTAGTCAATCATCGCCTTATCATTGTGTATATAAGATGGAAAGTGAGTGATAAACATGATTGGAATGCAATATAAGGTCATTTTGCCAAAAGATTATGATATGGAGATTATTAAGAAAAGGGTAAAGGATAATGGGCATAAAACGGATGGTTTTCAAGAATTGAATTTCAAAGCATATTTAATGACTGAGGCAGGTAAGCATGGGAATTTCTATAACTGTTATGCACCTTTATATATTTGGAATGGCCATGAAGGAATGAACAAATTTATCTTTGAAGGGTATTACGATAATATTTTACAATCTTTTGGATGGCAACAAATAAATATAGGTGTTCCATTAGTTGTTAATTTAAGTGATGATTTTAAGAAATGTAAGTATGTTGTTGAATATGTAGGGAGTATTTCTCAAAGTAATTCATTGAGGGGGACTCAATTTAGCATTTTTAATAAGAATGTCCAGAATACAGAAAATTGTAAAGGGAATGTAATAGTGTATAACCCAGATAAGTGGGGATATAGTCAGTTTGAATTTTATGAAGTAAAGCCTGAAATTGAAGAGATGGAGGATATTACAATATATGAGGTTTTACACATTTCACAGTAGATGAGGAATTGAAATATAAATAAATTATTTATAAAAAGTCCATTTTGAGTCAAGTAATAATGTTCAAAATGGACTTTTCTTAATTATCTTATGTATATTCAAAACAAATTACTGCTTTTCTTAATTCTTTATTAAAGAATAAGTAAATACGATCGGCACCATAAGCTTGAAAATAATATCCTGTAACAAATCCAACATATGTAAATGGATGTCCATATTTATCTTTTGGTACATATAGAAGATTCGTAAAGTCAAAAATTTCGTCTTCGTTATCGCAGTCTTCTAATAATTCTTCACCTTCTTCTGTCATAAAACGAACATCATCTAGGATACCATTTACCACGGGATAATTTAATCCCCAGCCATTTGTTTGTTTTTCAGCAAACTCTTGTTCTAATACTTCTACAGATGTTATTTCTTTTCCAAAGCTAGAATAAGGATAAATTTTTTGATTACGTTGAAAATACTCTTTACGGATTTGATAATTTCTTTCATTACTCTCGTAGGCTTGTTCTATTATGTCAGAATTATTTTGTTCGATTTCGAAATAATTCCAATCCGCTTCAAATTTATATTTTCCATTAATGACATCGAATCCTAATGTATCTGCTTTCGTAAAATTTGTGTGAAATAGTTTGGTGAAATCACCCACGCAACCATCATGGATTTCTTTTGCTGACACAATATGTAACCAATCTTCCAATTCCGGTTCAATACATTGTAAGTTTATAGAACAAATGGGTAAAAAGTGCTTTTTATGTTGTTCCAAATCATCATAAAATATGTCTTCATATTCAGGAAATGGTTTTATAAATTGTTTAGAAATATGCATGTTCTGCCCACCTTTATACTAGTGCTTTGTTTAATTTTATCATTTTATTTGAATTTTTTCTTATTTAAAACTTTATGATACTCATAGTTATGGGAAGAAAGAGTTCGTAAGTAAGGTAGATATCTTATTGTTAAGATTTTATCATATGTCGAACAGTTGAGAGATGAAGCAAAGTAAGACTTCATACTTATATATAGCCTTACTACATTCGACACATAGCGACAATATACTGTTCATTTATCTGTTAGTATAATATATAGTTTTTGGGGATTTTTATCATTTTCACATTGGGGGAAGGGAATTTATGTTTAAAAAAATCGCGACAGTCACTTTAGGAGGGACTTTAGCTTTCAGTTTATCGGCATGTGATGAGAAGAAAGAAGTAGCTAAAACTGTATCAAATAATACTAAGGAAGAGCAAAGTAGTGCCAAAAAAGAAAATACGAAGAATGAAGATACAAGAGAATATAGTGTCGAAAAAACTACTCAAATTAGAAATCAAAAATTAACAGTCCATAAAGTACAAATAGCACAAGTGGCAGAATATGATAAGCTGGAAAAAGGTAATGAGTTTGTTATTGTTCATGTTACAGTAGAGAATATTGGTAATCAAAAAGTTAGAATTAACCCATTAGATTTTTACCTTGAAAGAGGCGACGGAAGTATTGTGGACCATACATTTTCAACTAGTAATAAAAATATTTTTAAAATTAAAGATGTAGATCCAAACGGTAAGTTAACAGGAGCCATAACATTTGAAGCGAAAAAAGGTGATTCTAATCTTGAATTAATTTATAGACCTGATGTTATGTCTAAAGAGGAAGTAAAAGTAGAACTTAAATGATTTATCCCGTAAAAGCCCGATTGGTGTAAACAAGGGCCTTTTATGCAAACTTATACAGGTTTTACATGAAGCCAGTATACTTACGGTACGATAAAAGAAAATAATAGATTAGATGGTGTGAATTTCAAACATACTGTTTTAAAAACAAAAAATAAATGCATGATAAGGATTGGCGTTTGAGCTTAATCCTTTTTTTATGGAGATGTAGAGAATGGTAAGTAGACCTAATACTACACGAGTGATGCCTTTAGTTAAGTACAAGTAAGTTGAGTTATATAAAAAATGAAATTATTTCTTGCATTACTATCACTTGAGTGGTAAAGTGATAGTAAGATTCACGATAGGAAGTGATCAAACATGCGTGATAGTACGATAGGATCATTAATATGGTTACGTTTAATACGATTTACGAACCAAAGTAATCAGATGTCAAATGAGTTTTTAAAACGTTTTGATTTAACGACAGCTCAATTTGATGTGCTTTTGCAAATACGTACGTATCAGCCACTAACACAAATGGAGTTAGCTGAGAAGGTTACTGTTACACAAGGTGGTATTTCTCGAATGTTAACTCGTCTTGAAAAAGAAGGATATATTGTGCGAAAACAAGACTGGAAAACGAAAACAATTAGTCTTACAGAGCAAGGGGAAGCAGCTTTAGAGAGGGCGTTGCCAGAGCAACTTGCATTTCAATCATCGTTTTTTGATGATGTCTTAAGTGAAGAAGAGCAGAAAATATTATACGAGCTGATGACGAGAGTTCATAAGCATAGTGAAAAAAAAGAATTGCCGCAAGAGTAATTTTTTTTACACCATCAATTGACTAATCAAGTGATGGTGATTGAAGAAAATGAATACGACTGAATTAAAGGAGAGAACAACTATGGAAAAATACCGTATGGATACAAGTAAAGGAATAGAGTTTGGATTATATTCAATTGGGGATCATGTTTTAAATCCACATAACGGAGTGAAAATTAGTGCAGAACAAAGAATTCATGAATTAATTGAAACAGCAAAGTTAGCGGATGAGGCTGGACTTGATGTATTTGCTGTCGGTGAAAGTCATCAAACTCATTTTACGACGCAAGCTCATACAGTTATTTTAGGAGCTATTGCACAAGCTACAAAAAATATAAAAATTGCAAGTTCAGCATCGATAATAAGTACATCTGATCCGGTACGAGTATACGAGGACTTTGCTACACTTGATTTGATTTCTAGTGGACGTGCAGAAATTGTGGCTGGCCGTGGATCGCGTATTGGGGGATATAGCTTACTTGGTTATGACGTGAATGATTATGAAGAGTTATTTGAAGAGAAGATGGATCTTTTATTAAAAATTAATAAAGAGGAACATGTAACATGGAATGGACAGTTCAGAGCACCGCTTGCGCATGCAGCGGTTATTCCAAGAGCTAAAAATAATAACTTACCAATTTGGCGTGCAGTAGGTGGCCCGCCAGCTAGTGCGATTAAAGCAGGACGTGCAGGTGTACCAATGATGATAACGACACTAGGTGGTCCAGCTATTAACTTTAAAGGATCAGTAGATGCTTACCGTGAGGCGGCTGAGCAAAGTGGATTCAATCCAGCAAGTTTGCCCGTTGCAACAACGAGTTTATTTTATACAGCGAAAAATTCCCAAGATGCACTTAGTGAATACTACCCTCACATTAATGCTGGTATGCTTACGCTACGCGGTGGTGGGTATCCGAAAGAACAATTTACAAATGCAATAGATTACCGTGACGCGTTAATGGTTGGTAGCCCGCAACAAATTATTGAAAAAATGCTTTATCAATATGAATTGTTTGGGCAACAACGCTTTATGGCACAAATTGATTTTGGTGGTGTACCATTTGATAAAATTGAGAAAAACATTGAATTAATTGCTACTGAAATTTTACCGGCTATTAGAAAGCATACAGCAAAATAATTTAAAAAATACCGAGAGTCTAACTGATTCTCGGTATTTTTTTTATGTATTAATTCAGTTTGGAAAAATGACAAAAAAATGAATTTTTAGTCTAGAAAGAGGGAGGTGTTTTCTATTTTTGAATAACATTATTTCATGTTTGAATTTTGGGAATGCATTTTTCTCTTGACAAAAAAACAGCTGATTTTCTAATTGATTCATAGGACATTTTTTCGGAGGAAAGTCAAGCGTATGAAGAGAAAAATGATTATTTTATTGATATAAAAGTAAGTCTTATATTAAAAAAGCACATTTTATTTATGAAAAAAAACTAATTCAAAAAAATTCCAAAAGACATATTTCAGACAAAATGATGTCAATAATACGTCAAAAATCCGCTGAATTTACTATGCAGGAATATTATACAATTCGATTAACGGATAAAACACTACTGAAATAGTGAAAAGGTAAATTTTATGAGAAAGTTCTTTTGTAATGATCTTAAAAACTGAAAATTTATATTTTCTAAAAGTACATAAACAAATTTATCTTTCTATATTTCTAAGATTTGAGTTGTTTTATTAATACAATTCAATCGAAATTACGATATAAAAAATTATGAAGGAAGTGATTGTAGTATGGAAACGCTCGAATTGGCACGAATACAATTCGCATCAACAACGATTTTCCATTACTTTTTTGTTCCGCTGTCTATTGGTTTAGCTTTTATCATTGCGTTAATGCAAACGTTATACGTGGTAAAGGGACAAGAAATTTATAAAAAGATGACAAAGTTTTGGACACAAATATTCCTTGTAAACTTTGCGGTAGGTGTAGTAACTGGTATTTTACAAGAATTCCAGTTTGGTATGAACTGGTCAACCTATTCACGTTTTGTAGGTGATGTGTTTGGTCCATCACTAGCGATTGAAGGTTTATTAGCATTTTTCATTGAGTCTACATTCTTAGGTTTATGGGTATTCGGCGAGGATAAATTACCGAAGCGAATTCACCTTTTATGTATTTGGCTCCTTTCAATTGGAACAATGTTATCTGCATTTTGGATTTTAACTGCAAGTGCATTTATGCAATCACCAGTAGGATATGAAATGGCAGCAGATGGACGTGCACAAATGAATGATTTCTTAGCAATTATTCAAAACCCACAATTATGGGTACAATTCCCGCATACAATTACAGCGGCAATTGCAACTGGTGCCTTCTTTATTGCAGGTGTGAGTGCATGGAAAATAACTAAATCACAAGAAACTGAAGTGTTTAAAAAATCGTTCCGCATTTCTATCATTGTTGGAACACTTACAACTGCGCTAGTATTATTCTTCGGTCATGCGCAAGCACAACAATTAATTAAGACACACCCAATGAAAATGGCAGCAGCTGAAGCGTTATGGAATACGAGTGAGGATCCAGCGCCATTTACAGTATTTGCAAAAATTGATGCAGAGAAGCAAGAAAATTCGTTTGAAATTCAAATCCCTTATATGCTAAGTCTATTATCATATGATAAATTTAGCGGGCAAGTAGAAGGGATGAATCAAATTCAAAAGCAATATGAAGAAAAATATGGGCCTGGAGATTATATTCCACCAGTACACACTATGTTCTGGAGTTTTAGAGCGATGGTAATGAGTGGAACATTTATGCTTCTTCTAGGAGCGTACGGATGGTTCTTATCAAGAAAAGATCGATTAGCTGAAAAAACTTGGTATTTAAAATTAATGGTGTATGCAATTTCACTACCGTTTATCGGTAATACAGTAGGATGGATTATGACTGAAATGGGACGTCAGCCTTGGGTAGTTTTCGGTGTTATGAAAACGGAAGATGCTGTATCTCCAAATGTTACGTTCGGAGAAGTATTATTCTCTTTAGTTTCGTTCACATCACTATATTTAATTATAGGTGGAATTACAGTTTACTTATTCGTTCGTATCATTAAAGGACATGAGAATAAGAAAGCGAAACAGGATTCTCAAAGCCATGATCCATTTGATAAGGAGGATGAGTATGTTATCTCTTAATGAGTTGTGGTTTATTATTATTGCGGTTTTATTCGTCGGATTCTTTGTACTTGAAGGTTTCGATTTCGGTGTAGGTATAGTTTCAAGGTTTTTAGGGGAAAACGATTTAGAGAAAAGAATATATTTAAATACAATCGGTCCATTTTGGCACGCAAATGAAGTATGGCTTGTTTGTGCTGGTGGTGCTATGTTCGCGGCATTCCCGCACTGGTATGCAACTTTATTTAGTGGGTTTTACATTCCTTTTGTGTTTATGCTTCTTGCTTTAATTATAAGAGGTGTTTCCTTTAAATTCCGTGCGAAAATAGACAATCATAAATGGAAAGGTTTTTGGGATTGGGGTATGTTTTTAGGAAGTTTACTACCACCAATCCTTTGGGGAGTTGCCATTGCTAACTTTATGGTAGGTATTCCAATTGATGAGACGAAAAATGCTGTAGGTGGATTCTTACCATTACTTCATCCATTTGCATTACTTGGAGGAGTTATGTTCCTTCTGCTATGTATTGTTCACGGATTGCAATTCCTTACTATACGTACAACTGGTAAGTTAAGAGAACGTGCGCGTATTGCTGCGTTGAAAATTGCACCGCTTGCAATTATAGCACTTCTTATTTTTGCCGGTGTAGGGTTATGGAAAACAGATATATTCATTGGTCATGGTACAGAGTGGATTATGGTTCCGATCGGAGCTTTTGTAGCATTATGTGCGTCAACATTATTAAATAAAAGAAGAAGAGATGGTTGGGCTTTCGTTATGACGAGTTTAACAATCATTTTACTAAGTGCGAGTGTGTTTGCCGGCATGTTCCCACGTGTCTTAATTAGCTCGTTAGGGTCAATATACGATTTAACAATTTATAATGCAGCATCGGGAGATTATGCACTAAAACTGATGACGTATTTTTCAATTGCTATATTGCCATTTGTTTTGGGAAGTCAAATATGGAGTTTCTATGTGTTTAGACAACCTGTTAAGTCAGATAAAGATTTGGAGTACTAATGAAAAGAAAAAGAGGACTTCCATCGTATCCTGGTAGCCGAGTTTTATATGTAGTGTTAACACTCATTAGCATTTTAGAAGCTATAAGTATTATTGCGCAAACAGTGTTTTTAGCGCGGGCTATTACGTTTTTATTTCAAGGAGAAACAGTGCAATCTGTGTTAAATGAAACTGTTTATTTTGGAATCATGTTTGCAGTACGTCACATGCTAGTTAGAATATCGCAAATATTAGTGGAACGTTTCGCTGAAAAAACAGGATCGCTACTGAGAAAACAATTAATAGAGGCGTATTTTACATTAGGTCCACGGTATGTTCAAACTGCTGGAACGGGTCATTTGGTTACCTTATCGATAGAAGGTATTGAGAAATTTAAAACATATATTGAATTAACAATTCCTAAAATGATTAGAAGTAGTATCGTACCGGGGTTAATTGTACTATACGTTTTTACGCTAGATATTGAGTCTGGAATCATTTTAGTTGTAACGATTCCTATCGTAATTATTTTTATGATCCTATTAGGATTAGCAGCGCAGAAAATGGCGGATAGCCAATATGAAACATATCGTGTTCTTTCTAATCATTTTGTAGATACGTTAAAAGGATTAGAAACATTAAAGTATTTAGGTAAAAGTAAACAGCACGAAGGAAAGATTGAAAAAGTAAGTAAAAGATATAGAAAAGCAACGATGCGTACTTTGCGAGTTGCTTTTCTTTCTTCTTTTGCATTAGATTTCTTTACGAGCTTATCAATCGCATTTGTGGCAGTCGGATTAGGGATACGTTTAATAGATGGGACAATTGTACTATTGCCAGCCCTTACGATTTTAATTTTAGCTCCAGAATATTTTCTGCCGATTAAACAAGTTGGAGCGAATTATCATGCTACGTTAGATGGACAACTTGCAATGGAGCAAATAGAAGAGATTTTACAGCAACAAAAAGAAATAGGAACGAAAGAATCTAATGTAGGTTTAATATGGAATGCCTCTAGTAACTTGAAATTACAAGATGTAAAAGTAAAGAATAATGAATCTGAAAAAGCTATATTAGAGGGAATTGATTTTACTTGGAAAGGCACCGGCGCTATAGGTGTAATTGGTGAAAGTGGGGCAGGGAAATCGACGTTAATTGACGTATTAGCAGGATTTTTAACTCCTTCGGGTGGAAAGCTGATAATAAATGGTGTGAAAATTGACGGGTCTACTCGAGAAGATTGGCAAAAGAATATTGCTTATATTCCGCAGCAACCTTATATTTTCCCGCTTTCATTAAAAGATAACATTTGTTTCTATGAAACAAATATAACTGATGCAGAAGTGGAAAGAGTTATTAATGAAGTTGGTCTTCGTTCACTCGTTACATCGCTTCCGAACGGGATGTATGAAAGAATTGGAGAAGGTGGACGTATGCTTAGTGGCGGGCAAGAACAACGTGTCGCTATGGCGCGTGCACTTTTAAGCAAAAAGCCAATTATTTTATTAGACGAGCCTACAGCACATCTTGATATTGAAACTGAATTTGAAATAAAGCAAGCGATGTTACGTCTGTTTGAAGGTAAGCTAGTATTTCTTGCAACACATCGTCTTCACTGGATGAAACAGATGGATCATATTCTTATTTTAAATAAAGGGGAAATGATAGAAAGCGGAACGTATGAAGAACTTTTAAAGAATGAGGCATTACATTTTCACAGGAAAGAGAGGGGATAGAGATGAGTAACTGGATTAAACCTTATATACAGCAAAATAAAGGTAGAATGACTTTAACTATTTTCCTTGGTCTTCTTGGAGTTAGTTCAGGTGCGATGTTACTTTTCATTTCAGGTTATTTAATCTCTAAATCTGCTCTTAGACCAGAAAATGTAATGGCTGTATATGTTCCTATCGTTGCAACACGTGCGTTTAGTATAGGACAAGCGGTATTTCATTATTTAGAGCGTTTAGTTGGACACGATGTCGTACTACGCATATTAGAAAAGATGAGAACGAAACTATATAGAATAGTAGAACCGCAGGCGTTATTTTTCCGCTCACGATTTCAAACGGGCGATATGTTAGGTATATTATCCGAAGATATAGAGCATTTGCAAAACCTATATTTACGTACAATATTTCCTAGTCTATTAGCATTAGTTGTATATAGCATATTCGTACTTGTTATCGGTGCATTTGACGTAGTATTTGCACTTATTGCAGCAAGTATGTTGGCTATTATCGTCTTTCTGCTTCCGTTTGTATCATTACTTTTTATGAAGCAACATCATGTTACTTTAAAACAAGGAAGAAGCCGTTTGTATCAACAATTAACAGACGCTGTTTTTGGATTATCAGATTGGCAAGCAAGTGGTAGAAAAGATGAATTCATTGATAAGTATGTAGAGCAAAATGCTCAGTTGTTAAAAACGGAAAAAAGAATGAAGCGCTGGAATCATATTCGGGACAGTATCATTCAATTAGTAGTGGGGATTGTAGTTATTTCAATGATCATATGGACTGGAAATGAGGCCGCAAGTGAACAGATTGCACCTACCGTTATTGCGGCTTTCGTCTTAATGACGTTATCAGTCACAAACGCGCTTATTCCTCTTTCAGATGCTATCGATCGAATTCCATCATATGTAGAATCTGCTCATCGTCTAATTAAAGTAGAAGCTAATGATGTTTTACAGGATGAAAAGGAATTACATGAGGATAAAGATTATGTTGCATCAAAACATATAGACATTGAAGTAAATAATGTATCGTATAGTTACCCAGATAGTAATGAATTTGTATTGAAAGAAGTATCACTGCAAATAAAGGCAGGAAAGAAAATTGCCATTTTAGGAAGAAGTGGAACAGGAAAATCTACTTTGTTAAAATTGTTAGCAGGTGCGCTAAGCCCGTTGCATGGTGAAGTTTTATTGCATAGTGAACATGCTCATACGAATCTTTTATCAAAATATATTTCTGTATTGAATCAAAAACCGCATTTATTCGATACGACAATTGGAAATAATGTGCGAATCGGTAAACCAGAGGCTACGGATGAAGAGATATGGACAGCTTTAGAGAAAGCACAATTAGCTTCGCATATAGCTTCTCTTCCAGATGGATTGCAAACAAAAATGCATGAAATGGGGAAAAGGTTTTCTGGTGGAGAAAGACAACGGGTTGCTTTTGCTAGAACGCTAATGCAAGAGGCTCCAATTATTGTACTTGATGAACCTACGATCGGCTTAGATCCAAAGACAGAACTATCTTTAATAGAAACAATGTTTTCTGCAACAGAAGAAAAGACTGTTATTTGGATTACACACCACCTTGTAGGAATTGAACATGTAGATGAAGTTATATTCCTTGATCGTGGTCAAATTGTGATGCAAGGCAGTCATGAACAACTTCTGAAAGAAAACGAGAAGTATCGAAAGCTTTATGAGTTAGATAAAGGAATATAGTTTGAATAAGTAATAATTGTAAAAATAGCTACGCCAAATGGTGGAGCTATTTTTGTTTTGAAATGAATATTCTATTCTTTTTTAATGTTGGATTGCAGATGTATATGATCATTATGAATGAAAAATGAATTTCATATTATACATATAATGGAGGGGGATATACATGAAGGAGCAGTATAAAATTATTGTTTTAAGTGATGAAGTATCAGGGGCAAGGATTCAAAATGCATTAGACAAAAATAAATGTAAAACAATAGTTCATGTTGTAGACGTTTCAACTATTGTTCGTATAGAAAATTCTTTTCAATATATAGTCATTTGGAGAGTGGAAGCAGAAAAACTTACAAATGAATTGATAAACAAGGGCGTGCAAAGTAAAAAAATTATTAATTTAACAAAATACATGTATGAATGGAGGAATAAATTAATTTCTATATATCAAATAAATCCGGATCTTATGTTTTTATACATGTCTATGAAAAAAGTAAAGAGTGATCCCACATATGAATTGTTTGCTACCGGTTTGTCTTATCCGCATTGTGGCATAAGTACCGAGCTCCTCTCAAAAAAGTCAATAAAATTAACACTTCCATCGCAAGATCTATACTATGATTATTTAATAGCGTCACAACTTCTATCAAACGATCATTCATTTCAATATTGTTTGATAGGAATAGCCTATTTCTCTTTTTACTTTGACATGTCGTTATCATCTGAAGCATATAGAATTCACAAAGTATATTATCCATTGTTTCAAGACGGTCATCATACTGTAGTTCATTCTCCTCTACCTACTGATGGATTCTCACATCTAGATAGTCCGAAACCACTTTTTTCTATTTTTAATTTGCATTTTGAATATATTTTATTAGACGAACTAAAAGATGAATCATTGATACTACCTTGGATAAATGCTGAATGGAATACCACTCCCCTTCATATTCCTTTTGAAGAACATGGGAAAATGAGAGCAGCTTCACATGCTAAATTGTCGTATCCTCATACTTTAGTTGAACATAAAACGATTTTTAAAACATATTTAGAATTACTGTTAAAAAATGATATAAAGCCACTAATTGTTGTCTTCCCTGTTACTTCACATTATTTCAATTGTAGTAGTAAGAAATTAAAAGAAGATTTTTATAAAGTTATAAATGATTTTCAAGCACAATATTCTTTTCAAATCATAGATCTATTTGATTCACCATTATTTTGTGATGAAGATTTTTATGATAGTGATCATATGAATAAAAAAGGTGCAAATAAAATGTCCGCGTTATTAAATATGTTTATTCAGGAACGAAAAGTATGATATTTCGATTCATATTTGCATAAAAGTATATAGGCTCCATACAGTTAAAGTAATGTGATTTTTGCATCGCGTATACAAATAATATGCGAAGAGGTGAGAGAGTAAAATGAGAACTCGTATTGAAAGAACTGTAGAGGTGGTAGATCAACTTCCGTTGGTAAGTGTGTTAATTCCTACGTATAATCGACCTCGCTACTTTGAAAAGGCATTATGTAGTGTGTTAGAACAAACGTATCCTAATATAGAAATTATAGTTGGAGATGATAGTACGAATGACGAAACAGAAAAGGTGTTACAAAAATACTTATGTAATCATTCAAATATTATTTATATAAAAAACAGGTCAACTCTCGGACAATTTGAAAATGCGCTAATGTTATTTAATGAAACGAACGGTGAGTATGTAAACTTTTTAATGGATGATGATATATTTCACGTGAATAAAATTGAAAAAATGATGAAGTATTTTTTGAATGATCTAGATAATGAAATTAAGCTTGTAACATCTCATCGCCAAGTAATTGATGATAAAGGGAAAGAACTACGACATATTTATTCAACTGTCCGTTTATTTGAAGAGGATACGATTATAGAGGGAACAGAATTAGCAAATAGGGTAATTGTGGATCAAAAAAATTACATTGGAGAACCGACAACAGTTTTATTTCGTAAAAATGATTTACAAGAACCGTATGGGATTTTTGATAAGAGGCGGTATCTATGTAACGTAGATATAGCTTCATGGTTATCTTTATTAAGTAAAGGAAAAGCAGTATATATAGCAGAGACACTTAGTTACTTTCGATTACATCCAGATCAACAGTTAAATGAATCTAATAAAATGATGGATGGGTTAGAAGATTTTTCACATAGTATTATAGCAGGAAAAAAATATGGTTTCTTATCCGACGAAAAAGAATTAGACAAAGCGATAACTAATTTTCTAGATTATGCAAGAAGGATAGTTCCATCATCGATATTGTATACATTAGATTATTATCAAAAAATTAGGAGAAAGAAAATAAACATAGAAAAGAAAAAACAACATATAAATAATAATTCTCCTTTACCAAAAGTAAGTATACTTATTCCCGCGTACAATAGACCTTATTACTTGGAATTAGCGCTCAATAGCGCACTGAATCAAACATATGAAAATATTGAAATTATTATTTCTGACGACAGTACAAATAATGAAGTTAATGCTATGATTCAACCGTATTTACGTGAATATGAGTGTATTACATATGCTAAAAATGAAACTCCGTTAGTTGCTGAAAACTTTAATAAGTGTATAGAACTTGCGAATGGGGATTATATAAACTTTTTATTAGACGATGACTTATTTCATCATGAAAAGATCGAGAGAATGATGAAATACTTTTTGACGTTAGAAAATATTTCATTTGTGACGTCATATCGTGAACTGATTGATGAGAATGGAGAGATATTACCACCCTCAACATTGAATATGAAAATTGCAAAAGAAACTACACTTTTTGAAGGAAAAGAATTAGGAAATTACATATTAAAAAATTTAAAAAATATAGTTGGTGAGCCGACAACTGTTCTGTTTAATCGAGATTTGTTTGAAGGGAAGTTTGGGTATTTTAAAGGAAAGGCTTATTCTTCTATTAATGACATTGCAACTTGGCTAGATATGATGAGGAAAGGTAAAGTAGTTTATATACAAGAACCTCTTAGTTATTTTAGACAACATAGTGGACAAAATCAAAAACAAATACATTTTATTTTAATGACAATTGAAGAGTGGATTGAATTAATTATAGATGCATATAATAGTGGATTTTTAAGTTCTGAGAGAGATTATAAAGAGAGTTTATCTTATTGTTTAGAAAATGCGGGATTTATAGTTAAGGATGCGGTAAGAAATGGGGAACTAGATCAAATTTATAATGAAAAGATAAAAAAAGGGTTAAACAAGCTAGTCGCTCATATGTTTGAGAAAGAATGTTGTTATTGTCAATATTGCAATCAGCAATTTGAAAAATTTTCACCTTGGCCAGCACATTATGATTTTCCAAAATATAAATTTGAGATGTGGAATAAAGATACAGGGATATGCCCAGTTTGTAGTTCAATGGATCGTGAAAGGTTGTATCGTGCGTACATTGAAATGGAAACGGACTTGTTAAGTAGAGAATACACTATGCTTCATATTGCACCTGAAGAGAAGTTAAGAGATTGGTTTAACGAGTATAAAAATATTACGTATGTATGTGGGGATATAGAACCAAAGGATCCATTAATGAAGGAAATTGACGTTACAAGCATTACATATGATAGTAATACTTTTGATGTAATTTTATGTAGCCATGTATTAGAACACGTTCTTGACGATGACAAAGCAATGAGAGAGTTATATAGAGTATTAAAGCCAAATGGATGGGGAATTATTCAAGTACCAATCGTAATGAATGTAGATTCTATTATAGAAAATAAATTAATTGTAACACCACAATTGAGAAAATTAGCTTTTGGTCAAGAAGATCATGTGAGAATTTATAATCAATCGGGATTCATTCAACGATTAATGAATGCAGGGTTTAAGGTGGAATTATATAACGTAGCTGAAAGAAAAGGAATGAAAAGTGCTAGGAAATTTGGATTATCTGAAACAGATACGCTCTATATTGTCCGAAAATGATAGGAAGGAATAGATAGATATGGAGAATATTCCTTTTTTGCGTGCTTCAACTGTACCTGTAATTGAGTATTTGGACGAATTGAAGGAAATTGATACATCTCACATATATACGAATTATGGACCTATAAATCAACGTTTTGAAGAAACAATTATGTCGGAGTTTTTTCAGAACAGGGGCGCTGTTACAACAGTGGCAAACGCAACGTTAGGGTTAATGGCCGCTATTCAACTTAAGAAAAGAAGAAAAGGAAAATATGCCCTCATGCCTAGTTTTACATTCCCTGCGACTCCATTAGCGGCTATTTGGTGTGGATTGGAACCTTATTTTATTGATATTTCAATAGATGATTGGTATATGGATAAAACAGTACTTTTGGATAAAATTGAAGAATTAAAAGAAGAGGTTGCGATTGTTGTCCCGTACGCAACTTTTGGATCATGGATGGACTTAGAAAAATATGAAGAATTAGAGAAAAAGGGTATTCCGGTTGTCGTAGATGCGGCACCGGGATTTGGGTTAATGAATGGAAGTATGCATTACGGTCAGGATTTTAGTGGTATGATCGTATATAGCTTTCATGCAACAAAGCCGTTCGGAATTGGTGAAGGAGGGCTCATATATAGTAAAAAGGAAGAAGATATACAACGTATTAAAAGAATGGGTAATTTCGGATTTGATAAAAATCGTGAATGTACGATGATGGGGTTTAATTGTAAAATGTCTGAATATGCGGCAGCTGTTGGGATTGCGACTGTGAAAAAATGGAATCAAAAGTTAAAAGAACGCACCCGTATTTCTGAATGGTATAAACAATTGTTACAAAGTAATGGATTAATGAAAAAAGGATGGAAACTCCAAAAGACAGAAGCAGTTATTCAACAATTTATGCCTATTCTTTGTCCGGAAGAAGTTCACAACATACAAGTAATAGAAGAACTGAAAAAACAGAAAATAGAAGCTAGATTATACTTTTCACCATCATGCCACCAACAAGTTCTTTTTAGAACTTATAAGTCTACAGATTTAATAGAAACGAATAAAATAGCCAAACGAATAGTAAGTTTACCTTTATGGGAAGGAATGACGAAAGAAATAGTAGAACAAATTATAATCTGTTTAGGGCAGAAGGTGGTGTCGGCAGATGAATAGTTTTTATAGTCAAGAAGAGCTAAATAAAATTGGATTTTTATCTGTTGGGAAAAATGTATGGATTAGTAAAAAAGCAAGTATATATAATCCAGGTGTTATATCAGTTGGTAATAATGTAAGAATTGATGATTTTTGTATTTTAAGTGGTAAAATCACAATTGGAAGTTATTCGCATATATCAGCGTATACAGCGTTATATGGAGGGGAAGTTGGGATTGAAATGTATGACTTTGCAAATATCTCAGCTAAAACAATCGTATATGCAGTACTAGATGATTTCAGTGGAAATACATTAATGGGCCCAACTGTCCCGAATCAATATAGGAATGTGAAAACAGGAAAAGTTATTTTAAAAAAACATACGATTATTGGTGCTGATTCTATTATTTTTCCAAATGTAACTGTAGGAGAAGGCACAGCAGTTGGTGCGATGAGTATGGTAAAAGAGAGTTTAGATGATTGGTATATTTATGCTGGAGTTCCCGTAAGAAAAATAAAACCTCGTCAAAAAAAGATGCTAGAGTCAGAAAATGATTTTTTAAAAAGCATTAATTCTTAACAAAAAAGAATTAATGTTTTTTATTTTTATGATACAGCAAAGTTGTATCTTAACTTATTATGTTTTAAATTTAGCTGACAAAGGCAATACTGAGCCATAGTGAATGTAAAGTTGGAGGGCGAGCGTATATGTTTGATGAGGATGGGATTGTTTTAATTATGGAACCAGCTGATGAAAGTAACTTGAGGAGGTTTATTTTTTCGGTGCCAAAGTCAGTGTATGAAAAGAAGGGGCTTACATTACACTATGGAACAGCTATAGGACAAGGATATATGGATATAATTGAAGATATTATTAGCGTAAATATAGAAATAGATGTTGTAACGATAATAGGGCATGTAAGAGGGTAAATAGCTATTTGAAAAAGGTTATAAGTAATTTAGCTAGAAGTTATGCATAGAGAAAATTGCAGACAATTATAAAGGCGAAGGGAGTCTAAAATGAAAATCAAATCAATTTTATTAGTGTTTATAGTTTCAATTGGTTTAATGGGATGTTCACTAGTAGAGCAAGGAAAGAACTCCATAGATTATGCTCAAAAAGCGACAGACTATGTAAATGAAATAAGTGCATTTGCAAATGATGCACCAGCATTAGCTGAAAAGGCTGTTAATGATAGCGAAGCTCGAAAAGAGTTAGAAACGAAGCTTAGTGAAATTAAACAAGATATACCCGCTTTCAATGAATTAACACCACCTGATGTAGCAAAGGATCTTCATCAGCAAATCGTCGGATATAACGAAAAGTTAAATACATTAATTGATACGGCAATGACGAAGATAGAAGAAGGAAAAGTGGATGTAGAGCAATTTAAAAACTCTGAACTTATGCAGACGATTGATCAAGTTCGTGATTTGAAAGAGAAGGTTCAAAATTTAGGACAATAATAAAAAGCTCCGTTTTGTGATGAACGGAGCTTTTTTATGTTTTCTAATGGAAAAGTTTATAATATTTTCTTCCTAATAATATAAGTGTTTTTTTATATCTTCCATTTTTCTAAAATATGTATTGTTTTATTAGTTGCATCCATGTTCACTTGAACACCTATCGGCATAGTGATCATCGGATGGGTATGACAACAATCAAAGTCAGCTAATAAAGGAATTCTTTGATTTTGCATTACTTCTAATAATATTTCATAAGGTTTGCGATTTGTACCACAATCATCAAACTGCTCATGTTTTCCAAGAATAATACCTGAAACTTTATCAAATACGCCGTTAACTTTAAGTAATGAAAAGCTTCTTTCAATAGTAGCTGCATCTTTTGAACTATCCTCAATAAATAAAATATCCCCATCTTGAATACATGGCATATAAGGACTACCCCAAATTCCTTCTATTGTATTTAAGTTCCCTCCAATAATACGTCCAGTAGCTTGTCCATTTGTTACAGAAATCCAATTGTTTGGTCTAAGTTCTTTTTCTTTCGTCTTCTCTTCCCAATTAATAAATTCATCTGACCAAAATAAAGGTTGTTTTATGTTGTAAGGAAGCATTTGATCATGTAGTAATGTTTCTACAAAATATTTGTATGTATAATCTACAAAAGGCTCACACTCTCCAAAAGAGGGAACGAGCGCCGGACCGTAAAATGTAGGAATTCCTGTTTTAGCATAAATCCCTAGTAATAAAGCTGTTGCATCTGAATAGCCAATCATTATTTTGGGATTATTTTGAAAAGCATCATAATCAATATAAGGTAATAATGAATTAGAATTCATACCGCCAATAGTTGACATGATACAAGAAACATCAGGGTTTCTTATCAAGTTATTTAGTTCCTCTGCACGCTCTTGTATACTGCCAGAGCGATAATAATCATATCGACCTGTTAGTGAACCTTCTAATATGTGAAATCCTTTCTGTTGTAAATAAGATTTCGCTCGTTCAAATCTTTTTGGAGAAGTGTAGGTTGCTGGTGAAGAGGGCGAATAAATGCCGATTGTGTCTCCGTATTTTAATGATTTTGGAAGTATCATTTGCATGAATCCCTTCTATTTTAAAAATTTTATTTATGAGGATTTATCGATGAATATTCTTATATTTCAGTGTTTTTATTGTAACATAAATGCATTGAAATAATAATTGCTATAGATGAATAAATATGCTTTTTACCTTGACGATATAAAGGGAAAATTGTTATGGTTGAGTGTGAGTGTATAAAAGGTTTGCTAAAGGAGTTTTGAAATGAAGCGGTTAAAATGGGGAAGGATAACGATCCTATTAGTTTTTATTTTAGGGGTATGTTGGTTCTTATTCCAAGGAACTCAAAAGAGTACAGCAAGTGCAGAGGGACCACCTTTACAAGTGGCAGAATTACCTGAAACAGGATTAACTGAAAAAGTAGTGCCACCAAAGTACATACCACCGGAAATTGATGCAAAAGCAGCTATGATTATCGATGCGAGTAATGGAGATATTATTTATCAACATAATGAAAATGAAGCTTTTGCGCCAGCTAGTATGTCCAAGATGATGACAGCGTACCTTTTATTAGAAAATGTACATAATGGGAAAATTCGTTGGGAAGATCCAGTGAAAATGAGTGCGAAAGCGGCACAAACAGAAGGTGCGAGAATCCCAGTTCAAGTGAATGACACATTGACTGTTAGAGATCTGTTCCATGCATTAATGATTGAATCAGCAAATAATTCGGCTGTGGCGCTAGCGGAACATATGGCAAAAACGGAGAAAGATTTCGTTCAAATTATGAATGCAAAAGCGAAGCAGTTAAAAATGTCGGATTATGCTAAATTCGCAAATGCATCAGGACTACAGGAACCTGATGGAAGTGAGACGAAGATGACAGCTGCTGATGTAGCAAACTTGGCGTATCATCTTATAAAAGATTATCCAGAAATATTAGAAGTGACTCACTTACGTCAAAGTCAGTTAGCATTTAATAATATTAATGTTATAAGTACAAATGATATGTTAAATAAAAATAATAAAGCTTTATATATAGAAGGAATAGACGGATTAAAAACAGGATTTACAGATAGCGCAGGGTATTGTTTTACGGGTACAGCAAAACAAGGTGATACTCGTATTATTACAGTTGTAATGGGAACGAAAGGTAAAACGAAGCGCTTTACAGAGACGAATAAGCTAATGTCTTATGCATTTGGCTTAGTTAATTAAGTGAAATACTGAGTTAGATCATCATATCAGAAAGGCAGTTTGTTGTTACCTATTATCGGTAACAATAAATTGCCTTTTTATTTTTAGCATTAGGAAATAAAAAGGTAAAAAATGTGAGTGTTATTATTTGAGTTTATTATTGTTTGTTGATAGTATAAAGTTAGAAGCTTATTAATGATAAGTTTTAAGAGGCGGAACATGATGTATACATATGAAAAAGCCTCAAATGAAAATTGGAGGGAATTATGATGGCAAAAGATTTTTACTCAGCAATTGAAGACAGAAGATCTATTTATGCAATTAGTAAAGAGCAAGTAGTTTCTGATGAAAAAATTCAAGAAGTGATTTATCATGCTGTAAAACATACACCTTCAGCTTTTAACTCTCAGAGCGCCCGCGTTGTCGTCTTGCTAGGAGAACAACATGATAAGTTATGGGATATTACGAAAGAAACGTTACGAAAAATTGTACCTGAAAATAACTTTGCATCTACCGAAGAAAAAATGAATGCATTTAAAAGTGGTTATGGAACGGTTTTATACTTTGAAGACAGTCAAGTAGTGGAAGAACTGCAAGAAAACTTTGCATTATACAAAGAGAATTTCCCAACGTGGTCACAGCAATCCTCAGGAATGTTACAATTTGCAATTTGGACAGCTTTAGAAATTGAAGGATTTGGTGCTACATTGCAGCATTACAATCCATTAATTGATGAAGAAGTGAGAAAAGAATGGGAAGTTCCAGAAAGATGGAAACTTACTGCGCAAATGCCGTTTGGTAAACCGGTGGTAACTGCAGGTGAAAAAGAATACCAACCTTTAGAAAATCGTGTGAAAATTTATAAATAATGCGAGATAAAAGGTGAACAGGGATACAACCTGTTCACCTTTTATAAGTAATAAGGATTTTTTTGATAGGAATTTTTCATCTGATCTTTTAATTCGTTTTTACGTGTTTCAATAGTTGATATTTTTTGTAAGGTAATAATTGAAACGAATTGAAAAAAAGCATAGTATAATTCTATATTTTTATTTATAGGATCATCTATTATGTTTTTCATAAATATACCTCCTTCTTTAATCCCAATATTTGCAGGCAATAAGACTTCCATCTTAAAATTCAATGTACCGCCCTGTAAAAGTTCGATAGGTTTCAGTGTAGGGTAAATAAAATTTGTATTGGTTAAAATACCACTATATATATGATAATATAAATATCCTATAAATTCCATAGTTAGTGAAAAGTAGGTAGTGGTGTGTGTGTTTTCGCTAAATTAGAACAGAATTTTTGAAGTTAAATCTTACAAATCGTCAAATCTTTTATAAGTGATAGATAGTATCAAAAATAGTTTTCTAAAAATATTATACTATTGATAAAAAAAGTATTTTTTGTCATGATAAGAGTATGCTTCATGGGAGGAGCTTTACTAGGAAATATATTCTTTGCATTGGATTAGATGAATAGGGTTTTTCAAAGTGGATAGACAATGTATATTAAGATAATGAATGGAATGTCGAATTTTCAATGAAATACATAAGAGAATTGAAAAAAGCATTGCAAAAACAATAAGTTTAATGGTAAAGTTCACATGAAGTTCACACGGAATACACTTCATTCATTTAAAATGAACTCTGTGTGAAAAATAAAACTCTTGTTAAAAAATGGAACTTAATGAATATTTTACTTTAATAATATTGTAAAGTATTAAGTTTATAAGTTTTTTAAAGAGGATAGTAGGGAAAGGAAGTAAAGACAACTTATGAAAAAAGTAATTGCAGGTTTAGCAGCAGCTTCAGTAGTAGGTGTTGCAGTTCCAGGTATGGATTCTGCTCAGGCACAAGTTTCAAATGAAGCGCTAAAAGAAATTAATGGACAAACTCAAACTCAAACGACTGTAACTGAAACAAAAAAGGTAGAAACAACTTCTGAATTAAAATACACGGTAACAGCTGATGTATTAAATGTACGTTCAGGTGCTGGTACAGGACATAACGTTATTTCTAAAGTGAAATCAGGTCAAGTACTACAAGTAATTGGACAAGAAAACGGTTGGTTCAAAGTAACTGTAAACGGTCAAACTGGTTATGTAAGTGGTGACTTCGTAACGACTGGTGGTAAAACAGGAACTACTGTTCAACAAGGAACTGGTACTTACACAGTAAACGTTTCTTCACTTAACGTACGTACAGGCCCAAGTACATCTCATACAGTATTAGGCTCTGTAAATAAAGGTAAAACAGTACAAGTTGTAGGTGAAGTACAAGATTGGTTTAAAATCAACTTCAATGGTGGAACTGGATACGTAAGCAAAGACTTCGTAACAAAAGGTGGTTCTGCTGTATCTAACGAAACACAACAACCAACTACAAACAACAATACTACTACAGTTCAAACTGGTGGTTCTTATGTTGTTAACACTGGTGCTTTAAAAGTACGTACAGGCCCAGCTACATACAACGCTGTAATCGGTGGCGTAACACAAGGTAAAGTATTAAACGTTACTGGCGCTGAAAATGGTTGGTACAAAATTAACCATAACGGCCGTACAGGTTACGTAAGTGCAGACTTCGTTAAGTTTGTAAAAGGCGGAGTAAACAACGTTACAAATAACGTTCAACAACCAGGTAAAGACGTACAAAAACCAACAACAGGTGGAGATACATCTTCAATCGCTGGATTCGCTAGATCTTTAAATGGTTCACCATACAGAACTGCTGGTACAACACCTGCTGGTTTTGATTGCAGTGGATTCATTCACTACGTATTAAATCAAACTGGTCATAAAGGCGCTCGTCAAACAGTTGCTGGATACTGGAGCTCTAAAACAAAAACTAGCAATCCACAACCAGGTGATTTAGTATACTTCCAAAATACTTATAAAAAGGGTCCTTCTCACATGGGTGTTTACTTAGGAAACGGTCAGTTCATTAGTGCAGAAACGGATGCAACTGGTGTACGTATTAGTTCTGTAAGCAACTCTTACTGGAGCAAGCACATTTTAGGTTACACAAAAGCATACTAAGAAAAAGTAGTTTTATATACTTTTCGTATAGAGAAAAGGCTTTCCAGGGAAACTTGGGAAGCCTTTTTATAGTTGAATAAATTGGGAGTGTAGTAGTTTTTACTGTAACTTCCCATTTAAAAATCGAGCGTATAGGTCATGAAAGTAGTTCGGACGAAATAAGTTTGCTGCATGTCCTGCAAGCGGTATTTCTTTATATAAAACGTTAGGAAGAATGGATTTCAAATCAAAAAGACAAGATTTATAGAGATGATCATGTTCACCCATTACCCATAGAATAGGGTGGGGAAGTGATTTCAATTTAGATTTTAAATCGAATTCTAAACGATGCCGTAATGATTGGGCAATAATTGATGAATGCAATTGCAATCCGAAACGGTAATAAATATTTCTTGAAATGACTGCGAACGGATTTGCTTTTAGCATGCCACTTGGGAAAATGGTATTTGCGTATTGAGAGAGCCATTTAGAGTACTCGTCTCCTCGGTTCTCCCAGAACTTTTGAAATACGTTATATAAAAGGGATGGATTATTATAATGTCCACCAATGTGACAAATGCTCAATACTTTTTCTGGATGCATTTGTGCAAAAATTGTAGAGATATAACAGCCGTAACTTAGAGCGCAAATATGAGCTTTTTGAATGCCTTCTTTTTCATATAAATTCAATAATTGATCTACGAGGCGCTGTAATGAAAATTCGATATCTGCACCTTTATCATCGCCATGACCTAATAAGTCGTAAGTTATAATGTTATAGGTGGCTGAAAATCGTTTATGCTCTTTTTTGAAGGCACGACGATTGCCGACTAAGCCATGAATAAAAATGATTGTTTCCTTTTCGGAATGTATATTTGTTTGCAAAAAGGATACTCCTTTCAATAACGGGAGATTTATATAGTATTGTAAATTGGTTATCTATAATTCGCATAGAATAATATTTAGTACTAGGTAATAATATCAGATGTTTACATCTGTTGTAAAGATGCGTTTGCATGTATATTTTGTAAAAATAGAAAAAGTGTGTTTACATTCAGTTTACATTTGTATTGTATTCTATTTTTAGAAAGAACAGTTTGGTTTAATATGAGGAGATGAACAAAAATGGAAGTTAGAAATGAGATAGAGAAAAAAGGGAGCTGGAGGCAGTTTTTACGCCTTATTCAAGATACAAATCCTCCGAAAGGGATTCTTGCTTTTGCTTTATTAATGAGTTTGCTTTCTACGGGAGCTAGTTTATTTATACCGATGTTAACGAAAGGGTTAGTAGATAATTTTTCACTTTCGTCAATTAGTACAGGACAAATTGTTGGGCTAATTGCATTCTTTATTATGCAAACTATAGCCGCAGGATTGTCTATCTATTTACTAAATTATATTGGGCAGAAGATTGTAGCTGGACTGAGAGAACGTTTGTGGAAAAAGGTGCTTATTTTACCGGTAACTTATTATGATCAAAATAGAACAGGCGATACAATTAGCCGTATGACAAATGATACAGGAGTTGTGAAAACATTAATTTCTGAGCATTTGTCAAATTTATTAACAGGCGGTATTTCAATTGTTGGATCATTAATTGTATTATTTGTTTTAGACTGGAAAATGACACTTTTACTTTTAACGGTTATTCCGTTATCAGTACTCATTTTAGTTCCACTTGGACGAAAAATGTATAAGATTTCAAAAGCACTTCAAGATGAAACGGCTTCTTTTACTAGTGTATTAACACAAGTGTTATCAGAAATTCGTTTAGTGAAATCTTCGAACACAGAAAAAAAGGAATATGAAACTGGAAATAAAGGTATTGAAAAGCTATTGCAATTTGGTTTGAAAGAGGGAAAAGTGCAAGCGTTAATTTCACCAGTTATGTCGTTTGTTTTAATGGCATTGCTTGTTATTATCGTAGGATATGGTGGAATGCGAGTTTCTAGCGGTGCATTAACTACAGGAGAACTAGTAGCGTTTATTTTATATTTAGTTCAAATTATAATGCCGATGAGTCAATTATCTATGTTCTTTACACAATTCCAAAAGGCAATTGGTGCAACGGAAAGAATTAATACAATTTTAGAATATGAAGTAGAAGATCATGAAACTGGTGTGAAAGTCACAAATGCTAAGCAGCCAATCGTTCTTGAAAATGTATATTTCGAGTATAACGAAGAAGAGCAAGTTTTAAAGAATATTGATTTCACAATTGAATCAGGTAAAGTAACAGCAATCGTAGGACCAAGTGGTAGTGGGAAAACGACGTTATTCTCACTGTTAGAACGTTTTTACGAGCCAACTAGCGGTGCCATTAAATTAGGAAAAGACTCAATTAAGAATTATTCACTACAGTCATGGCGACGTCAAATTGGTTACGTTTCACAAGATAGTCCGTTAATTGATGGAACGATTCGTGATAATATTTGTTACGGTGTTGAGGGCGAAGTGACAGATGAAGAAATTGAAAAAGTAGCAGCAATGGCATATGTTGATGCATTTATTCATGATTTGCCAAACGGATACGCAACAGAAGTTGGAGAACGTGGTGTGAAGCTTTCTGGAGGGCAAAGACAACGAATTGCGATTGCTCGAGCGTTACTTCGAAATCCACAAATTCTTATGTTAGATGAAGCAACTTCTAGTCTAGATAGTAAATCCGAGTCTGTCGTTCAAAAGGCATTAAATAACTTAATGAAAGGCAGAACAACGTTAGTTATTGCACATAGACTTTCTACTGTTGTAGATGCAGATAAAATTATCTTTATAGAAAAAGGGAATCTTACAGGAAGCGGTACACATGATGAATTATTACAGACACATGATATGTATCGTGAATTTGCAACGCAACAATTGAAAATTAAAGAGGGCGCATTATAAAATGAATAATCAGTGGGGTATGTACTCCACTGATTATTCATTTTTAAAAGCTTTATAAAGGATGCTAATTAGAAGGGAAATGGTTTCTTTGATACCTAACATTTTAATAGTGGACGACGATCCGCATATTAGAGAACTTGTTTCTGTATTTTTAGAACGAGAAGGTTTTCAAACATATGAGGCAATTGATGGACTAGATGCACTTAAGAAAATAGACGAAGTAAAAGTTGATATGGTTATTCTTGATATCATGATGCCGAATATGGATGGATTTGATGTATGTTTTGAATTAAGGAAGTACTATGATATTCCGATTTTGATACTAACTGCTAAAGGGGAGACGTCCCAAAAAGTAAAAGGATTTCACCTTGGCACGGATGATTATCTTGTAAAACCATTTGATCCGATAGAACTAGTAGTGAGAGTAAAGGCACTACTGAAACGTTACCAAATTACAGTATCGCAATCGATTCAAGTTGGAAATGTACTGTTAAATCGTAAAACATTTGAAGTTACAATTGGAGAACAAATAGTTACATTACCGCTAAAAGAATTCGAATTGCTCTTTACTCTAGGTTCTAAAGCAGGAAGAACTTGTTCGAGAGAGCAATTAATTGAAGATGTATGGGGATATGATTTTGAAGGAAATGAACGTACACTAGACGTTCATATTAATCGGATACGTGAGAAGTTTCAAGAAGAGAAGTCGAAGTTCAGTATTAAAACGATAAGAGGCTTAGGGTATCGCTTAGAGGTAAGTAAATGAGAAAAAGAAAAAGAATGAGTAAGTTGAAGATGTTGAAAGTAACGGGAGCGATAATAGCGCTCTTTTCTTTTCTCACTTTAATTTGGTCTATCGCATTTTATGTAGCAACTAGTATATTGAATGCTCTTGAAATACATGTATCGTCGTTTGTTGCCTTTTTAATTAGTGATATGGTCGGTTTTGTATTTATTGTTCTTATTTGGACATTGTTTGGGATATTAATGAGGCCAAAACGACAGGCGATGATTTGGACTATTATTGAACCGATACAAAAAATTGCAAAAGGAGACTTCTCCGTAAAAATACGAAATGAAGAAGAGTATGATGGAGAAATTGGTGTACTCGTAAAAAGTATAAATGATATGACAGATGAACTAAATGCGATGGAGAAAATGCGTCAGGAATTTGTGTCGAATGTTTCTCATGAAATACAGTCGCCATTAACTTCTATAAAAGGATTTGCTAGAGCGCTACAAGATAACAATATTTCCGAGGAAAAAAGAATGCATTATCTTACCATTATTGAAACAGAAACGACGAGATTGTCTAAACTAAGTCAAAATTTACTGAAACTAACTCTTTTAGAGTCGGAAGAGTATACACCAGAAAGAGTGACTTATCGATTAGATCAACAGTTAAAACAAATTGTATTAAATAGTGAACCGCTCTGGGCTGAAAAAGAAATTGAATTAGACCTTGATTTAGAAAAAGTGCATATAACTGCTGACCAAGAAAGTATGAGTCAAGTTTGGATTAATTTAATTCATAATAGTATTAAATTTACTCCAAGTAGCGGCACAATTACAATCCAGTTACAAAAACATGAGAAAGTAGTGGAAGTACGTATTCGCGATTCGGGAATTGGTATATCCGAAGAACAGAAACAACATATTTTTGAACGTTTTTATAAAGCGGACACTTCACGAAATCGTACTTATGGAGGAAGTGGCTTAGGTTTGGCCATCGTAAAAAAAGTACTCGACCTTCATCAAGGAGAAATAAAAGTCGAGAGTGAGGAAGGGAATGGCGCAGAATTTATTGTGTGTATTCCGAATAATGAAGGAAAATAGTGTTAGGAGGATATCTTCTAACACTATTTCTCTTTAAAAATACATTCCCCGTTACTGCAACTATATTGATAAGCCTTTTCTTCGTTATTCATACGGTATGAATAATCTGATTTTGTATCTTTCTTAAAGTTAACATATGCTTCTGCACCGTTTTTATCATCATCGATATCAATGAATTGAACGCTTCGTATAGAATAATCCTTTTTTTCACTTAAACCTCTTTCTTGTAAGTTTGTATGAATACCTCTTATTAATTGGTCGAACAGTGACCAATTTAAATTAAGATGCTCAAATGATTCAGTATGTCTTCCTAAAATGCCATTGTCTTGTATTATTTTATTATTATTATCGTATGTATAAGAGTATGTAAAATAGGGTTCGTCTTTATATACTACCTCTGCATAATAGCCGATATTATAAATGGGAGTATATTTTCCAGTTATGCTTTGTATTTCTTCTTGCTTATAGTTTTTTATAGTATGGAGATAATTGCTAGTATCTTTTTCTATTACTTTATAATGTAGTGGATTACCAAATATAAAGTACATCGCAAAAATATGATACATAGTCCGACTGCAGTTAGTGACAAGAACCATTTTTTTCTTTTCATACACATACACTCCCCTATGCTGGATTTATTTTTATTTTACATGAATGATGATAAAACATGTGAGACTTATAAAAAAATATTATAGTTACCCACAGGTAACCTACGCACATGAAAGTGCATCATTGCCTTTTTACATAAATATAGTTACACTTTTAATATAATAATAAACAACTGAGACGATTAAGGAGTGTTATACTTGGCAGAATTATTACAAGGCAAAAATGCTTTAATTACAGGAGCAGGTAGAGGGATTGGTCGTGCTGTAGCGATTGCATTAGCGAAAGAAGGCGTAAACGTAGGTCTTTTAGCTCGTTCAGAAGAAAACTTAAAAGCTGTAGCGAAAGAAGTAGAAGCAGAAGGCGTAAAAGCTGTTATTGCGACTGCTGATGTATCTTCATATGAAGAGGTAACGACTGCAATTGAAACGTTAAAAACCGGTTTAGGATCTATCGATATTTTAATTAATAACGCTGGTATTTCTAAATTCGGTAAGTTTTTAGAACTAGACGTTGCTGATTGGGAAAAAATCATTCAAGTAAACTTAATGGGTGTGTACTATGCAACTCGTGCAGCTTTACCAAGTATGATTGAACAACAATCTGGTGATATCATTAACATTTCATCTACAGCAGGACAAAAGGGTGCACCTGTAACAAGTGCATACAGTGCTTCTAAATTTGGTGTTCTTGGCTTAACAGAATCGTTAGCGATGGAAGTTCGTAAACATAACATTCGTGTGACAGCTTTAACACCAAGTACAGTAGCAACGGATATGGCTGTAGATTTAGGATTAACTGATGGAAACCCAGATAAAGTAATGCAAGCAGAAGATATTGCAGAGTTTATCGTAGCACAGCTGAAATTAAATAAACGTACATTTATTAAATCAGCAGGACTTTGGTCTACTAATCCGTAAGGGATAAATTTAGAAACAAAAGAAGGGATATCTATTCTGTGATGGAGTGGATGTCCCTTCTTTATTTTTTGTATATGAGACAGAAATTACAGTATAATCAAAAGTGAATGGTAGAAAAGTATTAAGAAATTGAAGGGGATGGTATTTACATGAGTACGATTGAGAGATGGACGGCTGTTGATCAATATGTGAGTGATGTATTAATACCGAAAGATTCTACATTAGAAGAAGTTCTTCAAGCAAACGCTGCAGCTAAATTACCAGCACACGATGTATCGCCAACGCAAGGTAAGTTTTTGCAACTACTAGTACAAATTCAAGGGGCTCGTAATATATTAGAGATTGGTACTCTAGGTGGATATAGCACGATATGGCTTGCAAGGGGATTGCCATCTGGAGGCCGAGTTGTTACTTTGGAAGCAAGCGAAAAACATGCAGAAATTGCACGTAGCAATATTGAGCGTGCCAATTTGAATGATAGAATTGAAGTACGAACAGGATTAGCTTTAGATTCTTTACGGCAAATCGAAAATGAGAAGTATGAACCATTTGATTTTATTTTTATAGACGCCGATAAACAAAATAACCCTGCTTATTTTGAATGGGCACTGAAGCTATCACGCCCTGGTACTATAATTATTGGGGATAACGTAGTACGTGAAGGAGAAGTTATTGACAATACGAGTAATGATCCTCGCGTGCAAGGGATACGTCGCTTCTATGAATTAATAGCTGAAGAGCCAAGTGTAAGTGCTACTGCGCTTCAAACTGTAGGAAGTAAAGGCTACGATGGGTTTGTAATGGCAGTCGTAAAAGAATGATGAAAGGAGATAAAAAGATGAAAAAGAAATTTCAAAAATTATAACATGTATCGTGTACAACACAGCTAGCTCGTGGACCTCCAACATACTTGAAAATATAAGTTTATATAAAAATTGGAGGTTAGGAATAGATGAGAACTGAAAAAGAAATGTTAGACTTAATTATTAGTACAGCAAAAGAGGATGGAAGAATTCGGGCTGTCATCATGAATGGGTCACGTGTAAATCCAAATGTGAAAAAAGATTGTTTTCAAGACTATGACATTATGTATGTTGTAAATGATATACAATCTTTTACGTCAAATCATAATTGGATTCATAGATTTGGAGAAATTATGATTGTACAAATGCCGGAAGAAATGTCGTTACTTCCAGCAGATGAAGACGGGAAATTTCCGTATTTAATGCAGTTCATGGATGGAAATCGAATTGATTTAACGCTAGTTCCTTTTAATTTGATAAATAAGTTCGTTGGGCAAGATAGTTTAAGTAAACTGCTTCTTGATAAAGATGATTGTATGAATGAATTTCTACCAGCAAGCGATAGGGATTACTTAATAAAAAAGCCTACAGAAAAAGATTTTTTAGATTGCTGTAATGAATTTTGGTGGTGTAGTACGAATGTGGCAAAAGGGTTATGGAGAGAGGAACTTTCTTATGCGAAAGGGATGCTCGATGGTCCAGTACGAGATATGTTCATTGTAATGCTAGAATGGCATATTGGTATGAAAACAGACTTTACAGGTAATGCAGGAAAGTTTGGGAAGCATTTCGAGCAATATATGGAAAAAGATATGTGGCAGCATTTTAAACTGACCTATTCGGATGCAGAATATGAAAACATATGGGAGTCATTCTTTGTCATGGGTAATTTATTTAGGGAAGTAGCGAATGAAATTGCTAACACATATGGATATCAATACCCGCAAGGTGATGATGACAGAGTGACAAGCTATTTAAAACATGTGAAAGCTTTGCCGAAAGATAGTACATCGATTTATTAATAATAGTAAGCAATAAGACTGTCCTAATTATGGACAGTCTTATTTTTGTTCATGAATAGGAATTTCCCTAACAAAGTACAGCGGAATTACATATGAAATTTTAGGGAGGTTTTTATCATGTATTATTTTTATTCGTCAGAAATGTTTGCCCCATATGAATGGGGACTAGAACGAGATGTTTCTTACGCCTATATGCCATATCACTCATTTTATTATGGAGACTATATGAGCTCATTGCCATACACATATATCCCTCAAAACTATACAGTACAAATGAAAGCATATGAGCGTGGATCGTGGACACCATTTTCGTGGGTCGAAAAATATGCGTACGCATTTTCAGGACCGTACAATAAAGCGGAAGTCGCTCTTACATTTGATGATGGACCAGATTTAGAATTTACGCCGAAAATTTTAGATAAGTTAAAACACTATAATGTAAAAGCTACTTTTTTCTTACTTGGTGAAAACGCAGAAAAGTATCCGAACGTAGTAAAGCGTATTGCGAGTGAGGGGCATGTAATTGGTAATCATACGTATAGTCATCCAAATTTAGCGAAAGTAAATGATGTTGAGTACCGTAATCAAATTATAAAAACAGAAGAAATATTAAATCGTTTAGCTGGTTATGCTCCTAAGTTTATACGTCCGCCATACGGTGAAATACTTGAAAATCAATTGAAGTGGGCAACAGAGCAAAACTTTATGATTGTACAGTGGAGTGTTGATACAGTTGATTGGAAAGGTGTAGGTGCGGACACAATTACAAATAATGTGTTAGGGAATTCATTTCCTGGCAGTGTCATACTTCAGCATTCGACTCCAGGTGGGCATTTACAAGGATCTGTAGAGGCGCTAGACAAAATTATTCCGCAGTTAAAAACGAAAGGGGCACGTTTTGTAACGCTGCCAAGTATGTTCCAAACATCGAAAGAGAGAAAATAAAGTGGAGTTTAAATTAGTCGGGTATTGTCAATCATCCACTATTAAGAATAGGACTCCTAAGTACTTTAAAATGGGAGCCCTATCTTATTTATAAATTATTATTTTCTAGTAAGTCTTTTCCTTGCTCTATAACAAATTCATAGTATGCAAGATCATATGGATAAATATCTTCAAATGTTATCGTTATCGGTTTATTGCTTAAAACAGAAATAGCTGTAAAAGATGAAATCTCTCTTTTTAGTAGTTGTAGAAAAGAAGTTGCATGTACTTTCATCACATCGTCTACTTCTTCACCTGGTGCGAATGGAAGTGGATTGATGACATTGTGAAAATACATATGACAAAACTCGCGATCTGTAAGATTTGAAATTTCATAATCTATTTTAAAGATGCCTTTGTATGCTAACTCAGTCGTTTGAAAAGAAAGCCCCAGTTCTTCTTTAATTTCACGAAGACCACCAATTTGTACATCTTCATCATGCATAATATGTCCGGCTGAAGTAATATCCCATATACCCGGAGCTTCTTTTTTATTTTTAGAGCGTAATTGGAAATATAAGAACATATCTTCATCATCTTTTTCTACAAACCAACAATGAAATGTTTCGTGCCAATCACCGTCACGATGCACTTCATCACGCAATTTCTTCCCAAGTGTATTTCTTTCAGGATCAAATATTGTTAACCACTCTGTCATTTAAATTCCCCTTTCTGCAAATTTTATTATACAATATTTGTATTGAATTTTGGGAAAATAAAGAAAAACGGAGTGGTTAATAGTGAGGATAGAGAGTAAAGAAATAAAATCGATTATTTCAACAGAGGAAGAATTACGGAAAATATTGGGGCAACCAAGTGAGCGAGCGTTAAAGAAAGTTATTTCATCATTAGACCACCATTGCATAGATTTTTTGTCAAAATCTCCTTTTCTAGTATTGTCTACTGCAAATAAATTAGGAGAGTGCGATGCTTCGCCGAGAGGTGACGCACCTGGATTTGTATACGTATTAAATAATAATCAAATTATCATTCCAGAAAGACCAGGTAACCGTCGTATAGATTCCATTTTGAATATTATTTCAAATCCGCACGTAGGGTTACTCTTTTTTATTCCAGGCCTTGGGGAGACGCTCCGGATAAACGGCCGAGCGTATATTACAAACGACGAAGAGATATTGCAAGAAATGCAGGTGAATGGACGCAATCCGTTACTTGGAATTGTCGTTGAAATAGAAGAGTGTTATATTCATTGTGCAAAAGCTTTTATCCGATCTAAGATGTGGGATCCAGAATCATGGTTGAATAAAAAAGAGTTACCTTCAGCAGCAAAAATGTTGCTGGAGCATGCGAAAGTAAATACTTCTGAAGAAGATGTTGCACGCTCTTTAGAAGAAAGCTATACGAAAAGATTGTATTGAAAAAACTTTATAGATATAGTTTTGCAAGGTGAATATGTACACATTTTAGAATGTGATATTCATATAAGAATCGTTGATTTACAAACTGGAGAAATAACAAAATAGGTAAATCAAGTGGTAGTTGCATAATGTTATTTTGAAATACAATAAAAAATGATTTTGAAAATTTTTAGTAAAAATAGGCTTGCTTTTTGAAAAGTTGATAACTATAATAAGTTAACAAATAGACATGAACGAAAAAGTAACGATAAGGACACGAAATCATTTTTACGGTTTACAGAGAGGGAAGTCAAGGGTGTAAGCTTCCTAACACGAGAAATGGTTTTACCACCTTTGAACTTCAATAGTGAACGAGTAATCTAGTAATTATTGACGGAATCAGCCGTTATCTGAACTTGAGCAATCTAGGGAGAAATATGTCTAGGTTGGAACAAGGGTGGAACCACGAAAACACATTCGTCCCTTTCCTAGGGATGAGTGTGTTTTTTTTATGGATGTGAAGATTGAAAATTAAAAATAATCAAAAAATAGTATTGATTTTGTTTTTTATGCGAGTATAATGAGTTAACAAATAAACATGAACGAAAAAGTAACGATAAGGACATGAAATCATTTTTACGGTTTACAGAGAGGGGAGCCAAGGGTGTGAGCTTCCTAACACGAGAAATGGTTTTACCACCTTTGAACTTCAATAGTGAACGAGTAATCTAGTAATTATTGACGGAATCAGCCGTTATCTGAACTTGAGCAATCTAGAAGGAAATAAGTCTGGATTGGAACAAGGGTGGAACCACGAAAACACATTCGTCCCTTTCCTAGGGATGAGTGTGTTTTTTTACTTTGAAAGGAGGTGCAGTAAAATGAAACGATTTGTACGTACGGAAATAACCACCACCTGCATGATTAAAAAGCAGAGCAAGGTGATTGATAGAGATAAATAATAAAATTGTAGGAGGAGATTAGAAGATGAATAACGTTATTAATGTTGGGGTGTTAGGATTAGGTACGGTTGGAAGTGGTGTTGTCCATATTTTGAAAGAACATTATAAAAAAATAGCACTTGATACAGGGTATGAAGTGAAGGTAAAGACAGTCGTTGTACGTGACTTAGAAAAAGAACGTGATGTTTGTATTGATGGAATTGTAGTAACAAGTCATGTCGATGAAGTTCTAAATGATTCAAATATTGATATTGTAGTAGAGGTAATGGGCGGAATTGAAGAAGCAAAACAGCATATTGTTAAGGCTTTACGAAATAAGAAACATGTCGTAACAGCAAATAAAGATTTAATGGCTGCATACGGTGCAGAGCTTCTCCAACTGGCGAACGATAATGATTGTGATCTATGTTATGAAGCAAGTGTAGCGGGCGGTATTCCGGTGTTAAGAGGATTAAAAGACGGATTAGCATCAGATCAAATTGAAAAAATAATGGGAATTGTAAATGGCACAACGAATTACATGTTAACAAAGATGAGTCAAAATGGATGGTCGTATGAAGAGGCATTACAAGAAGCACAAAAATTAGGTTTCGCAGAATCGGATCCAACAGCGGATGTAGATGGGTTAGATGCGGCGAGAAAGGTAGCCATTCTTGCAAACTTAGGTTTTTCGATGAATGTTTCTTTAGATGATGTGCAAGTAAGAGGGATTCGAAAGGTCGAAAAAGAAGATTTACAAATGGCTGAAAAGTTAGGATTTACTATGAAATTAATTGGTAAAGCAGAGAAACAAGGGTCAGCCATTCATTTAAGTGTAGAACCGACACTTTTACCAAGCCATCATCCATTATCAAATGTAAATAATGAATTTAATGCAGTATATGTTCACGGTCAAGCAGTAGGGGAAGTAATGTTTTACGGACCTGGAGCTGGGAAGTTACCGACTGGTTCTGCTGTTGTAAGTGATATTATTTCAATCGTTAAAAATATGAATCAAGTTCCGAAAAATAAAAGTGCGTTAAAAGAACCAGAGCCATACGAGTTACAAGGAGATGAAGAAGTCGTTTCGAAATATTTCTTACGTATTTCATTACGAGATGAACCTGGGATGTTACAAAAAATAACAGAATGTTTCGTTAATTATTCTGTAAGTTTAAAAGAAGTTATTCAATTACCTTTAAATCGTGAACTTGCAGAAGTCGTTGTTGTGACACATCAAACTTCAAAGTATCAATTCGAACGAGTACTAGGAGCGATAGAAGATGTCGCAAGTGAAATAAACAGTTATTACATTATTGAGGAGGAAAAACAATATGTATAAAGGATTATTAAAACAGTATGCTTCTTATTTACCGGTGAATGAAAATACACCTGATGTGAGCTTAATGGAAGGAAATACACCGCTTATTCCGTTATTAAATATATCAAAACAATTAGGAATTCAGTTATACGGTAAGTATGAAGGAGCGAATCCGACAGGTTCTTTTAAAGATCGTGGTATGGTAATGGCTGTTGCGAAGGCGAAAGAAGAAGGTTCGGAGGCAATTATTTGTGCATCCACAGGTAATACTTCGGCATCGGCCGCAGCATACGCGGCACGCCTTGGAATGAAATGTATAATCGTAATCCCTGAAGGAAAGATTGCACATGGAAAATTAGCGCAAGCAGTCGCCTATGGAGCTGAAATCATTTCAATAGAAGGAAATTTTGATGATGCACTTAAGGCTGTAAGAAATATTGCTGCTGAAGAGCCGATTACACTAGTAAACTCAGTGAATCCTTATCGAATTGAAGGGCAGAAAACAGCAGCATTTGAAATTTGTGACCAGTTGCAAAGTGCACCAGATGTTTTAGCGATTCCTGTTGGAAATGCTGGAAATATTACAGCGTACTGGAAAGGTTTCTGTGAATATGAGAAAGAAAAAGGCTATAAGAAGCCAAGAATTCACGGGTTTGAAGCGGAAGGAGCAGCTGCTATTGTAAAAGGACATGTCATTGAAGAACCTGAAACAATTGCAACAGCAATTCGCATCGGTAACCCAGCGAGTTGGTCATATGCTGTAGAGGCTGCCGAACAATCTCACGGTGAAATAGATATGGTATCAGATGAAGAAATATTACATGCGTATAGATTATTAGCAAAAACAGAAGGGGTTTTCGCTGAGCCAGGATCAAATGCTTCATTAGCCGGCGTTATTAAACATGTTCAATCTGGAAAAATCAAAAAAGGAGAGACAGTTGTTGCGGTTTTAACTGGAAATGGGTTGAAAGATCCTGATATCGCAATCTCTTCTAATACATTAGATATTGCAAGTGTTTCAAATGATATAGAACAAATTAAAGAGCATATAAAAGGGGTGATTATGTCGTGATACCATTAAGTATTCGTGTTCCTGCTAGTACAGCGAATGTTGGACCTGGATTTGATTCAGTAGGAATAGCTTTGTCATTATATTTAGATGTGGTGGTAAAAGAAAAAGCTGATAAATGGCAAGTAATCCATTCCTTTGAAGAATCAATTCCGACAGATGATAAAAATTTAATCGTTAGCACGGCATGTAAAGTATGTCCTTCTTTATCAGCTCACATAATAGAAGTTACTAGTAATATCCCGCTTACAAGAGGACTAGGAAGTAGTGCATCAGCCATTGTAGCAGGGATAGAGCTTGCGAATCAACTTGGCAATTTGAACTTAACGACTGATCAAAAAGTTCAAATTGCTACAAATTTTGAAGGACATCCAGATAATGTTGCTGCTTCTATATTAGGAGGAACTGTAATCGGAGCACTTGATGGAAAGAATGTTTCGGTTGTAAGAATTGAAAGTAAGGAATTAGGTGTAATTTCTCTTATTCCAAATGAAGAGTTAAATACAGAGGAAAGCCGATCTGTATTACCAGATGTGTTTCCATTTCATGAAGCAGTTAAGGCTAGTGCAATCAGCAACGTATTAGTAGCTGCGTTTTGTCAAAAGAAGTGGGAAGTTGTAGGTGAAATGATGGAAAGAGATCATTTTCACGAGCCGTATCGTTTAGAACTCGTACCGCTATTACCATCAATTCGTAAATGTGCAAAAGAGTTTGGCGCATACGGCACAGCGCTTAGTGGTGCAGGTCCATCCATTTTTATATTGACGCCATATGATAAACGTCAAGAAATTGCTGAGCAATTAGCGAGAGTATTTACGTCTATGAAAGTGTGTGAGCTAGAAATCGATCATAGAGGAATTACTGTAAATAAAGAAGAACATATAGAACTATAAAAAAAGCTAGCATTGCTAGCTTTTTTTGTTGTAAATATCTTTTCAGTTTTCATATAAAAGAAAAGTAATAATGTATAATTTAGTAAAGCGTGTATTCATTTGGAGGCGATCGTATGAAAAAAGAGTCACCAGAAGAAAACAGGGAACGTATAAGGCAAAGTGAATTGAAAAATAATCCTACCGGCTCTTTAAAGGATGGATTAAACAGAGCTGAATCAGGTAGTCCAGTGGATATGACGGGTGGTATGAATTGGAAAGGTACAGCGCTAGTAATTTTAGTGCTAGTTTTAGGGTGTATTATATACACTTATTTTTTTAGTTAAAAAATAAGTGTTAAAGATTCGAATTATTTGCTTTTATATTTAGTGGGGATGAAAAAACACTATTGTACTACATATACTTTAAGCAGATTATAGTTGTTCATACACACTTATTTATAATACTCAAAATAGAGCTACCGTTATGCTAGTTCTATTTTTTTGCCACATTCCTGTAACAAAGCCCCTGTATATTCAGTGGTGGAGGTGCAGAAGATGAAAAAAATGATAGCAATATGTCTTCTTACAACGATGTCATTTTCGACTTTGGTCGGGTGTGATGTAAAAGGTAACAAGGCTGTACAAGAGTCTAAAGTAAAGAAAGCGACGTATAAAGAGTTCACTTACGATGTAAATCCAGAGACTTTCACGTTAACTGTAGAACATGATGGTGTAAAGGAACAGGCATCACAGCCGTTACCGAAAATGAAGGTGTCGAATGTAAAAAAAGACAAGGATCGCACATCTTGGGAATACCCAGATCAAAAAGTAAAAGTGAATCTAGAAAAGAAAAAAGATCACTTAAATATTGAAGTGGAATCGACTGGTGCAGAAAGTTTTATATGGCCGAAAGTACAAGCTGAAAATTATACACTTCCGTTATGGGAAGGAAAACAAATTCCGAGTAATGATGAAAATTGGAAGAAGTTTTTAAAGGATGATGCATATTCATTTGCTGAATCATTTTCTATGAAGTTTTTTGCGTTAAATGGTTCGAAATATTCCATTGTATATATTGCGAACAATATGTTTAATAATGAATTGAAATTTCATTCGGATCCGAAAATAGGATTTGATTTTATACATGAATTCCCGAGTATAAATAAAAATAAAACATATGGATTTCAATTATATGTGACAAATAATGATGCAGCCAGTATTGCTAAACTGTATAAGGATAATATTGCTCGAAAAGGTGAATTTAAAACATTACAAGAAAAGGCTAGAAAAAATAAAGAGATTGAAAAACTTTATGGTGCGGCTCATTTTTATTTTTGGAATCAAAATGGTTTGTCTGACAGTAACGTAAATTGGCCTAAAATAAGAGAGCAAATAAATAGTCCTGTATTTAGTCATATAAAAGGGCTTATTCAAAAGAATAGTTCGGTGCCTGGAGAACTGAGTGTGTTTGAGCAAGTAAGTAAACAAGATTTCATTGATAAGTACCAAAAAAATGTTATTTTGCGTTATGTAAATGAAGTATTATCAATGAAGGAATTGTATAAAGATGATATTTTTCAAAAGGTTGATCAGAACGCTAGTGAGTTATTAAACAAAGGGGTAGATCACTTATCGAAGATGGAGTTATATAACTTAAATAAGCATGTATTAAAGTCGGCGCTCGGTGATGCGATTGAAGAAGTAAGTAAATGGGGTAACGCAGATGGAACGGATATTATAAAGGAAATGAAAGAATCAGGAATAGACAAAGCGTGGATTGGGTTACCGAACTGGGAACAAGGGTATATGCAGCCTGATTTCGTGACAGAAGCTAAAAAAATAGGATATTTAGTTGGTCCGTATGATTCTTATCATTCTATTCACGAAAAAGCTGATAAAAATTGGAATACAGCTTCTTTTCAGGATCCATCGTTATATGAAGAGGCAACTGTGACGAAGAAAAATGGAGAAAAAGTGCAAGGATTTTTAGGTAGAGGGCGAAAGTTAAATCCAACTTTATCTCTTCCTAGTGTAAAAGAGCGAATGAACGACATATTACAAAATGGACCTAAATATAATTCATGGTTTATTGATTGTGATGCAACAGGTGAAATTTATGATGACTATTCAGCCAAACATATAACGACACAAGAACAAGATTTAAAAGCAAGATTGCAACGAATGGATTATATTGCGCAAGAAAAAGGTATGGTAGTTGGCTCAGAAGGCGGAAATGACTTTGCAAGTAGTACGATTACATTTGCTCACGGTATTGAAACGCCGGTTATTAAATGGGACGATGAAGATATGAGGAAAAATAAAACAAGTCCGTATTATGTGGGCGGATATTGGTCACCGAATCAAAATGTTCCAGAAAAATATGCAAAACAAGTACCGTTAAAAGAAGAATATAAACAAGTATATTTAAATCCAGTATATTCGGTACCGTTATATAAATTAGTATACAATGATTCTGTAATTACAACGCACCACTGGGAATGGGGAAGTTTGAAAGTAAAAGATGAGGTAGGGAACCGTATGCTATACGAATTATTGTATAATGTTCCTCCGTTGTACCATTTAGATGAAGTAGAGTGGAATAAGCATAAACAAGAAATTACGCAGCACCTGAAAGTTTGGAATGACGTTCATGAAAAGGCAGTAGAAGAAGAAATGACGAACTTTGTATATTTGTCAGAAGATAAATTAGTTCAATCTGCTTCTTATGGAAAAGATATTAAAATTATTGTGAATTTCTCGAATGAAGAGATAGAAATAGAAAAGACGAAACTAAAAGCAAAATCCGCTTTCATTAATAATCATGGGAAGAAAACAATGTATACACCGCTTGAGAGATAATATGAAATGTATTGTTGCATTACTAATTTTTCAGGTGAAAATTGAAGGATTCGAAACGAATAAATTTATAAATCTATAATTTAGAATGTTGCGAAGTGTTAAATATTTGAAGTTGGAAAATAGTGACTTGCCAAAAATAAGCACGAGAGTATAATGTGAAATGGAATACATATTGGATTCATCATGTAACCTTACAAAAATGTAAGGTGTTTGAAAGGAAATTCAATATGAAGAATACTAGACATACATTATACTAGGGAAAGAGAAAGAGAGGCGAATGAAGATGAGCTCTGAATTAGAACAAAATACGAGAAGCAATAAAAAACGTTCTAAAAGAAGGTCAATAAAATGGTTCATTTTAATTCCATTTTTCCTACTTATTTTTGGAGGAGTAGGATATGGATCATTAATATATAATAAAGCAAAAGCTGTTGTAAGTGATGCGTATGCACAAATTGATAAATCATCAAAACGTGATAAAGAAGTTGAGCCTTTAAAGGATAACATCTCTATTTTAATTATGGGTGTAGATGGTAGTGAAATGCGAAAAAGTCAATATGGTGAAGCTGTTCGCACAGATGCACTTTTATTAGCAACAATTAATAAAGATGATAAATCAGTTAAATTAGTAAGTATTCCGCGTGATTCACGTGTATATATTCCATCTAGAAAGAAATTAGATAAAATTACACACGCACACGTATTTGGTGGTGTTGAAAGTACACGAGATACAGTGGAAAGATTTTTAAATGTTCCTGTTGATTATTATGTGAAGTTTAACTTTGAATCATTCGTACAAATTGTCGATTCACTTGGTGGTATTGATATTGATGTACCTGTTACTTTCACAGAGCAAGATAGTAAAGACCAAGCGGGTATGATTCATTTAGAAAAAGGCTTCCAACATTTAAATGGAGAACAAGCACTTGCACTTGCAAGAACGCGTAAAATTGATAGTGACGCAATGCGTGGACAAAGACAACAACTTGTAATAGAAGCAATTGCAAAAAAAGCGATGTCTGTGCAATCAATTAGCAAAATGGGCTCTTTACTTGATGCGGTTGATAAAAATATGAAAACGAACTTAACTTTCGATGATATGCTTGCGATTACAAAAAATATGGCAGGATCTAATTTAGAAATGGAAAAAATGCAAATAGAAGGTACGGATAAACGTATCGGAGGTATTTATTATTACATTCCAAATGAAAAAAATGTGAAAGATATTTCGAAAAAAATAAATGATCATCTAGGTGTAACACCGAAACCAGTTCGAAACGAATAATAAAAAAAGATTGGCTTTCGCCAATCTTTTTTTATCGGAATGGATTTGTAACTTTTCTGTAACGATTTTTTATTTTAGAAAAACTATACTCATATGTATGAGAATATTGGAGAAGCAAAAAGTAAAGAAAAATAATAAAAATCTGTAATAAGGAAAGATATCATATGCAGAAATGGATAGGCATTATGGGAATCATTTTTATGTTGACTGGATGTAAAATGTCTGAAGCTCCAACAAGTTTAATGGGTGCTCCTGCCAATGAGAAATGGATTAATGAACTAAAAGAGCAAATAGATAAAGATTTGCCTGTAAATTATCGATTGCTTACTCCAATGTCTAATAAAGATAAACAGATGATTTGGTCAATGGATTTTAAACAAGATAATAAGAAAGAAGCCATCTTATTTTATAAATTGCCGAATGAAGATCATAGCGTATACTTAGCTGTATATGAAGAAGTCGGAAATGGATGGAAAGTAAAGTCCACGCACAGATTTGATGGTGGAGATGTAGATATCGTTGAAGTCGGTGATTTTACAGGGAATGGGAAGCGAGAGTTATTAATCGGAATTTCTGTAAGTCGTGAATCGTTAGAACATGTTATGTATGTTTTTTCGGAAGAAAATGAAGATATGAAGGAAATATATAATCGAAGTTATACGAAGTTATTCATAGAGGATTTAAATAAAAATGGACTGAAAGATATAAGTCTTGTTACGTATGAAAAAGATGAGAAATTGACAGTTGAGTTCATGGAACAATTTAAGACTTTATCTGAAGCGTCATTCGATCCATTTATAAATAGCATTCAAAGAATACAAATGGGCCGCATTTCTGAATCACTAAAGGCGGTTGTAATTGACGCAGGTGTTGGTGCTCATTCAGGGATAACATATGTAGCAAAATTTGATAAGGGTCATTATGAGCCACTACCTATAGATGGGAAAGAAGATTTATTCAATGATTATGTAGTCGAAAGCAAAGATATAAATGAAGACGGCATTATTGAATTTGTTCGTACAGTGCGTCCAAAAGGTTGGGAAGATAAATCACATGGTGATAGTCCGCTTTTCGAACGTTACATACAGTGGAGTGAATCTGGAATTAAACCAATTGAAGAAAGATATATCGATATAGAAAAAGGATATTATGTGAAAATTCCTGAAGAGTTAATTGGAAAAATTACGATACCAGATGAGCAAAAGGAATCAAATTCTCAAAAGTTTTTGGAAACAAGTACAAAAGAATTATGGCTTGAAGTCCATATATTTGAGCGGAAAGAATGGTTCAAAATAAAAGGATACGAAGCAGCAGTTAAAACAGCTTCTCACGTATATGCTGTACCGAAACAACCACATTTTGAAAAAGTGAAAGCATATGTAAAACCGCTAGCGGATTATCAACAAGAGTAGGGAGGTGGAAATTATGCCAACAATTTTAGTTTTAGAAGATGAAATGCCTATTCGTAGTTTTATCGTCTTGAATTTGAAACGTGCTGGATTTTATGTGTTAGAAGCTAGTACGGGAGAAGAGGCGTTACAGATTTTATGTGAACATACTGTTGATGTAGCATTGCTTGATGTAATGTTACCAGGAATTGATGGTTTTCAAGTTTGTAAATCCGTCCGGGAAGAAAATAAAAAAATAGGTATTATTATGTTAACCGCACGCGTACAAAATGAAGATAAAGTACAAGGACTAGGAATTGGTGCAGATGATTATATCGCAAAGCCGTTTAGTCCAGTGGAACTAACTGCACGTATACAATCGTTACTAAGAAGAATAGAAGTACATGATGAAAAAGCGAATACAATCATATCTGGCCCGTTTTCGTTAAATGTTATAGAAGAAAGATTATATAAAAGTGGACAATTAGTTGATTTAACCCCTACAGAGTATATGATATTACAGTATTTGATGGATCAGGCTTCAAAGCCGGTTTCACGTGATGAAATTTTAAATATGATTTGGGGAACGAATTATGTAGGTGAGACGAAAGTAGTAGATGTAAATATGAGGCGGTTACGCCAAAAGATAGAATGTAATCCATCAGAACCTGAATTTATTCTTACTGTGTGGGGAAAAGGATATGTGTGGAAGGAAAGTATAAGATGAAAAGAAAAGTGACTTTATATTTTATGACGGTCATTATACTTATGCTTGTATTATTTGAAGTCGTATTTTCAGTCTCCATTTATCGATATTATTATAATGGTATTGTGCAATATATAGAATCTCATGCGAAGACAAGTACGCGATTTTTCTCTGAATACAATTCACTATACTTTATTCGATTGCAAGAATACAGCGGGGATATAATTGAGAGCTTTCAGTTAGAAGGAACCGAATTACAATTAATTGATCGGCATGGTACGATTATACAATCGTCAAGTGGACAAAAGGTAGAAGGTAAAGTAGTTATTCCATATTCGTTACTAGAAGGAGAAATGTATCATCAAGTGACTGCTACGAAAGACAATGTGAAACAATTGGAAGTGATTAGTCCACTTATTCATCAAGGACAAACGATCGGTGCTTTGAAATATACAACTGTTTTAACGAATGTAAATGCAAAGATTATTGAAATTATTATGTTTACTATTTCAGTTGGAATTGTCATTTCTGGTATCGTATTCTTAATCAGTAGACGATTAGCGAATTCGTTTGTTAAACCTATCGAATCTATTATTCATGCTTCTTCACAAATTGCAGAAGGTACATTAAAGAAGAAAATTAAAGAGGATTATCCAGGTGAATTAGGTGAGTTAGCACATAGTTTAAATCATATGTCTAATAAAATAGAAAAAGCGGAACAGATGAAAAATGAATTCATTGCTTCTATTTCTCATGAAATACGAACGCCTTTAACTGGAATTAAAGGTTGGAGTGAGACGTTAAAAACGGTAGATCATTTAACAGAAGAAGAGATAAAGCAAGGCATGGGAATTATTTCAGGTGAGACAGACCGATTGATTCATTTAGTAGAAGAATTGCTAGATTTTTCAAGATTACAATCAAATCATTTCAATTTATATAAACAAAAGGTGCAAATATACGATATACTAGAGGAGACGATTTGGCAATTAACTCCTAACGCTGAAGAGAAACAAATTCAATTTATTAATACGATAGAAAGAATTGAATTGATGGGAGATCGAAATAGGCTAAAGCAAATTTTCTTGAATATTGTTCAAAATGCTATTAAATATTCACATGAAAAAGGTACAATACACATTGAAGCGACTAACAATGAAGGACAAGTAGTGATCAAGGTGAAAGACGAAGGGATTGGAATTGCTAAAGAGCATTTACCATATATAGAACAGTCATTTTACCAGATTAATAACCATGCTACAGGTGCTGGTCTCGGTTTAACTATCGTTAAAAAAATGGTAGAGCTTCATGGAGGCACACTTAGTTTTATAAGTAAAGAAGGAATAGGAACAACCATTTTAATAAAACTCCCATTATAATACATATATATGTCTGTTTATATAGTGTAATAAAATAAATAGATGTATAATTATATTGGGTGATTTATATATAAGATTAATAGGGAGAGGAATTCGATAGAATGGAAAAAGCTTTTAAAGTTAAACGAGTAGTATTCGGATTAATAGCGATTGCAGCAGTAGCTATAGGGTATTTCATGTTTCAATCCATTACTTCACCAGCAAAGGCTGTTGCAAAACAAGAAAACGTAGTACAGCTTGCAAGTGAACAACCGAAAGTAGAAATGAATAAAACGGCACCAAGTCGTTTTAATGGAAAAGAAAGAAAAGTTGCTTATCTTACATTTGATGATGGCCCAGGGAAATATACGGCTGAATTGTTAAATATGTTAAAACAGCATGATGCGAAGGCGACGTTCTTTTTAATTGGAGCGAATGTAAAAGGATTTCCGGATTTAGTGAAACGTGAAAATGCAGAGGGTCATTATGTAGGTATGCATAGTATGACACATAATTTTGCAAAGTTATATAAAAATGGCGAGTATGTAAATGAAATGAAAGAAGATCAAAGCTTAATCGCAAATATTATTGGAAAATCACCTAAATTAACACGTCCACCATACGGTTCGATGCCTGGATTAAATGAAGGTCTTCGAAATAAAGTAGTAGAGGGCGGTTTTAAAGTATGGGATTGGACAATTGATTCATTAGATTGGAAATATAACAAAATGCAAGTTGATGCAGCGGCAGCAGAAATTGCTCAAAATGTAATAACAAATGCAACAAAACCACAGGAAGTTATTTTAATGCATGACATTCACCCACAATCAGTTGCTGCTGTGCCAGCAATTTTAAAAGGGTTAAAAGAAAAGGGTTATGAGTTTGAAGCTTATCATGAAGAGAGTCACTTCCCAGTGAATTTCTGGCATGATAACCGTATGTAATGGAGGAATGAACGTTGAAGTATGGAAAAGTAGCAGTAGTTGGAGCACTGTCAGTAGGACTATTAACAGGTTGTTTCGGTGAAAAACCAGAAGAAAATCTATATACAGCTTTTGAAACAGCAGCGACACAAGAAAAATCATTAGTTGATGAAGCGAAGAAGTTAGAGAAATTAGAGAATGAAGGTCAAGAACTATATTCTCAAATTTTACAAGAAGGTAAAGATCATAATGACACTGTTATGAAGAAGATAGAGCAAGCTACTGCAAATATAGATGACCGTGAAAAAGTATTAAAAACTGAGAAAGAAATGCTAGAAAAAGCTCAGAAAGAAACAAAATCTGTTCAAGGAAATATAGAGAAGCTTGAAGATAAGAAGTTACAAAAACAAGCGAAAGCAGTAGGAGAGTCGTATCAAAACCGTTATGATGCATTCCAAAAGATGAATGAAAATTATACGAAGGCGTTAGCGACTGAAAAAGAACTGTATGAAAAATTAAAAGTAAAAGAAACGAAATTAAAAGAGATTGGTGAAAAAGTTAAGGCTGTTAATGAATTAACTGTGGAAGCACAAAAATCAAAAGAGCAATTTAACAATTTTACAAAAGAGTATAATGACAGTAAATTAGCATTCTACAAAGATGCAGAGATTAAGATTAAAAATCAGAAATAAAGAAGAATCTTAATCATAATAAAAAGCCGGAGAAACATCGTTACAAATGTTTTTTCGGTTTTTTACGTTGAATGAATAGAAAAGACTGGAATTGATATCATAAAAGAGTTATAGTGAATTATTCCAAGGGAAACATTGTAAAGTAAGGAGAATGGAAATATGTCATATGAATTTTTACTCAAATTAGGTTTAGCGCTCTTTTTAGGATTATTCATCGGGATAGATAGGCAGCTAAAGAATAAACCGCTTGGTGTGAAAACAAGTATGGTTATTTCTGTAGCAAGTTGTTTAATTACGATGGTTTCAATTGAAGCCGTACATGTATATTCTGTTCCAGGGCATACAAATATGGATCCAATGCGTCTAGCTGCTCAAATTGTGAGTGGGATTGGTTTTCTTGGGGCAGGTGTTATTTTACGAAGAAGTAATGATGTTATTTCTGGATTAACGACAGCTTCTATGGTGTGGGCTGCTTCAGCTTTAGGTATAGCAATTGGGGCAGGCTTTTATTTACAAGCGACGGTTGCAATGATTTTAATTATTTTAGCAATTAACGTACTTCCACAACTTGTGAAAATTGCAGGTCCGTATTCATTAAGACAAAAAGATTTATCTATAAAAATTACTGTAAAAGAGCATCATGAGTTAGATGGTATATTTAAGCAAATTAAAAATTTAGGTATGCATGTGAAACGCGTAAAAATTAAAGATATAGATGGTGGAGCATTTCAGCAATTGGAAATGGTTATTTTAGCTCCAGAAGATTTATATACAACAGAGTTATATAGTTCCTTGAAAGAGATTGATCGTGTTGTTTCAGTTGAAGTGGAAAGTAGATAATTGTGATAAAAAAGAGTGAAGTGCATTCACTCTTTTTTTATTTGGATTTTTAAGGAAAAAAATTGATATAATGATGAATAACAAGGGGGAGAAATGATGGAAATACATATTAGAAGAGCGATAAAAGATGATATACGAGGTATAGCAAAGGTGCATGTTGATAGCTGGAAAACAACGTATAAAGGGATATTTGCTGACGAATTTTTAGAAAATATAACATATGAGCAACGAGAAAAACAATGGGAAAACATTTTTCAACAAGAAGATACATACCAATATAGATTTGTAGCAGAGACGTCAGATGAAACAATAATCGGATTCATTGACGGGGGAGTGGAAAGAAGTGGTGCATATAATTGTGATGGGGAATTATATGCAATCTACCTTTTACAAGAGTATCAAGGAATGAAAATAGGACAAAAGTTATTTCAATCTCTATTATCAGAATGTATAAATAATGATATGCAATCACTTTTAGTATGGGTTGTTACGAATAATCCTTCTAAAAATTTTTATGAAAAATTTAATCCAGAAAAAATTGATACAAAATTTTTAGAGCGAGTACAGGTAGAAGAGACAGCCTATTGTTGGAGAGATATAAATAATATTATTATGTAAACTTATTCTTTGAAAGAGGTATGCCAATTAAGGTATACCTCTTTTGTTTAACTATTTTGGATGGATTACTAATGAAAAATAGTAAGTATGTAGTTTGAAATTGAGTATTTTTTACGTGAATTTTTAACTAGATTAAAGAAAAGATAGAAAACAAGAAAAATTAAATTAGATAAAAAAATTCTGAAATATACTATTGAATTGAATATCATTATCAATTAGAATCATAATTGATAACGATATTCAATTGTTGTTTATTATATAAAATTTCGATAGCTTTAATATAAAGAGGAGGACCAATATGCAGCATGCGAAACAAATCGCAGAACATGCAACATTACAAAGTTTTTTAAACTGTTATTTAAGAGAAACAGGGAGTGGAGAATGGATTACAGAGGATGAAAAAATGAAAAGTATCTTCAGTAATACGTTGAATAGAGGTATAGTCCCCACATATTTATATTGTCGGCTATCGGCACAACACATTACTTTGTATGGAGAAGTTATATATAAATCAGCAACAGATCGCCATTTGTTTGGAGAACAATTTTATTATCAAATGGGAGAAAATAAGAATGTTATAAAAGCAGATTACGTTACTGTTATTACATTCTTAATAAAAGAGATGTCTATCAACTACGGAGAAGGGACGAATCCTGCTGAACTTATGCTTCGAGTTATTTGTAGTTGTCAAAATATTGAAGAATTTACAAAGGAGAGAATAGAAGATACATCTGCATTATACGGTTTCCATACAACTTTTATAGAGGCAGAGCAATCTTTATTATTTGGACATTTAACGCATCCAACCCCAAAGAGTAGACAAGGTATTTTGGAATGGAAAAGTGCAATGTATTCTCCAGAATTAAAAGGAGAATGTCAGCTTCATTATTTTAGGGCACATAAAAGTATAGTAAAGGAAAAATCATTATTATTAGATTCTACAACAGTAATTCTAAAAGAAGAGCTATGTAATGATGAGATGGTTTGTAAAGAATTTATATCGAAGTATTGTAATGAAGATGAATATTCATTACTTCCAATTCATCCGCTTCAGGCAGAATGGCTATTACACCAATCATACGTACAGGATTGGATAGAGCAAGGAGTACTTGAATATATCGGTCCTGTCGGTAAGTATTATATGGCAACATCATCACTTAGGACGTTATATCATCCCCAATCAAAATATATGCTTAAGTTTTCATTCCCAGTAAAAGTAACAAATTCAATGCGTATTAATAAATTGAAGGAACTAGAGAGTGGTCTTGAAGGAAAGGAAATGCTAAATACAGCAATTGGTGAAGTGTTAGATAAGTTTCCAGGTTTTGATTTTATTTGTGATCCAGCATTTATTACATTAAATTACGGGGCAAAAGAATCTGGATTTGAAGTAATTATACGAGAGAACCCTTTTTATGGTGAACATGCAAATGACGCTACTTTAATTGCTGGATTAGTTCAAGATACTATACCTGGGGAACGTACTCGTTTATCGAATATTATTCATCGACTAGCAGATTTAGAAGGTAGAAGCTGTGAAGAAGTAAGTTTAGATTGGTTTAGACGATATATGAATATTTCTTTAAAGCCAATGGTATGGATGTACTTACGTTATGGTGTTGCATTAGAAGCGCATCAGCAAAATAGCGTTGTTCAGCTAAAGGATGGTTATCCGGTCAAATATTATTTCCGTGATAATCAAGGGTTTTATTTCTGTAATTCAATGAAAGAGATGCTTAATAATGAGTTGGCTGGCATTGGAGAACGTACTGGAAATCTATATGACGATTATATTGTAGATGAGAGATTTCGTTACTACTTAATTTTTAATCATATGTTTGGTCTCATTAACGGTTTTGGCACAGCAGGATTAATTAAGGAGGAATTTCTTCTCTCTGAATTAAGATCTGTACTTGAATCGTTCCTTCCGTATAACCGTGAACCTTCTACCTTTTTAAGAGAATTGTTAGAAGAGGATAAGTTGGCATGTAAAGCAAATTTATTAACGAGATTTTTCGATGTCGATGAGTTAAGTAATCCTTTAGAACAGGCAATTTACGTACAGGTACAGAATCCGCTCGTTAGAGAAGTGGCTGTTCGTTCATAAATAACGTTAAAATTTCATGTAATACAAATAATGGTATTTTTTCGTAAGGCGGAGGGAGTTATGAGAGTGGACATGTATCATACGAGAATATTGAAAGCGCTTGAATCAGAAGATTACATTTCAGTACGAAGAAGAGTGTTACGTCAATTAGTAGAGTCGTTAATTTATGAGGGGATTATTACGCCAATTCGCATAGAAAATGAAGAACAAATTCTTTTTCTTATACAAGGACTTGATGAGGACAACAAAAGTGTCACGTACGAATGTTACGGAAGAGAACGAATGACATTTGGACGTATCTCTATAGATTCATTAGTAATAAGAGTTCAAGAGGGAAAACAAGAAATACACTCAGTCTCTCAATTTTTGGAAGAAGTTTTTCGGATTGTTAACGTAGAACAAACGAAATTAGATTCTTTTATTCATGAATTAGAACAAACGATATTTAAAGACACGATTGCTCAATTTGAAAGAAATAATAAAGAAGAATACACTCAAAAATCTTACGATGAGTTTGAAAGTCATTTAATAGACGGCCATCCATATCATCCTAGTTATAAAGCACGCATTGGGTTTCAATATCGTGACAATTTTCAATATGGATATGAATTTATGAGACCAATAAAAATTATATGGATTGCAGCGCATAAGAAATATGCGGCTGTAGGTTATGAAAATGAAGTAATCTATGACAATATTTTAAAAGGTGAGATAGGCGCGCATACATTAGAAACGTATATGGAACGAATTCACAGTGCGGAATGTAATCCAAAACAGTACGTGTTTATACCTGTTCATCCTTGGCAGTGGGAGAATTTCATCATTCCAAATTACGCTGACCATATACAGGATAAAAATATAATTTATTTAGGACAATCGGCGGATGATTATTGCGCGCAACAATCGATGAGGACGTTAAGAAATGTTACGAATCCAAAGAGACCATATGTAAAGTTATCGCTGAACATACTTAACACTTCAACACTCCGTACGCTGAAACCATATTCAGTTGTGAGTGCACCAGCTATATCGAATTGGTTAAGTGATGTCGTAAGTCAGGATTCTTATTTAAGGGATGAATCGCGCATTATTTTGCTAAAGGAATTTTCGAGTGTAACGTATGATACGAATAAGAAAGCCACATATGGTTCGTTAGGATGCATTTGGCGTGAAAGCGTTCATAAATATTTAAATGAGAAAGAGGATGCGGTTCCCTTTAACGGCTTATATGCAAAAGAGAAAGACGGGACACCAGTTATTGATGCATGGTTAAACAAATATGGGATAGAAAATTGGCTACGATTACTGATTCAAAAAGCGATCATACCAGTTATACATCTTGTTGTAGAGCATGGAATCGCATTAGAATCACACGGACAAAATATGATTTTAGTTCATAAAGAAGGGCTACCTGTCCGTATTGCATTAAAGGATTTCCATGAAGGACTTGAGTTTTATCGTCCATTCTTAAAAGAAATGAATAAATGTCCAGACTTTACTAAAATGCATAAAACGTATGTGAATGGGAAAATGAATGATTTCTTTGAAATGAATCGTATTGAATGTTTACAAGAGATGGTATTAGATGCACTGTTCTTATTTAATGTAGGAGAATTAGCTTTCGTACTTGCAGACGAATATGATTGGAAAGAAGAAATTTTTTGGATGATAGTTGTCGAAGAAATTGAAAATCATTTTAGAAAATATCCACACTTGAAAGATAGATTTGAAAGTATTCAGCTATACACTCCTACATTCTATGCTGAGCAATTAACGAAGCGACGATTATATATGGATGTGGAATCGCTTGTTCATGAAGTTCCAAATCCATTGTATAGAGCAAGCCAACTTATGAAACAAAAATCAGTTGTTACAGGGGGAAATTATGCTAATCGTTAATAAACAAGAGTATAGCAAAAGTGATTTTGATTTGAGATTACAAGTTTATGAGGAAATGGAACAATTTCAAGAAGCAGAAGGAAATAGATTTGCGCTTTGTCTGAAAGATCCATTCGATATTATTACGCTTGTGTTTTTCTTAAAAGAAAAGAAATTATCAGTATTGCTTATACATGAAGATACGCCAAAAGAAACGGCTATTGAAATGGCAAAGCGTGCAAATTGTATCGGGATATTATATGGAGAATATGGCGATTTTACGAAATTAGAAGTAGTGAACGCTTTACTAGAAGAGCCTTCTTTATTGCAATATAGTTCTGGAACAACAGGAGAACCAAAACTGATTCGTAGAGCATGGGCGGAAGTGGATACAGAAATTACGGCTTATAATGAAGCTTTAAACTGTGAAGTAGATGAAGTGCCGATCGTTATGGCTCCTGTTTCACATTCATACGGACTCATATGTGGTACGTTATCCGCAATTACGCGGGGAAGCAAACCTATCATCATTACGAATAAAAACCCTAAATTCGCATTAAATATAGTTCGCAATACAGAAAAACATATCATTTATGCAGTACCGCTTATGTTACATATTATGGGGAGTTTCCCGCAAGGAACGTTTCAGTTTCATAAAATTATGACATCCGGAGCACCTTTACCAGAAGCATTATTTTATAAACTAAAAGAAATGACAACATATATGATGCAGCAGTACGGTTGTTCTGAAGCAGGTTGTATTAGTATATGTCATGATATGAAAAGCCATTTAGATTTAGGAAATCCACTACCTCATGCGAGTATAAGTATAGGTTCAGATGAAAATATGCCTGAAGAAATTGTAGTGAAAATGAGCGGTAAAGAAATTTTCACGAAAGATTTAGGGTATAAGTCTGAGCGAGGCCTTCATTTTATGGGGCGCATGGATGATGTGATTAACGTTTCAGGATTAAAAGTCTTTCCTATAGAAGTAGAAGAAACGATGCTTCGACTAGAAGGTGTTCAAGAGGCAATTGTATATCGAGGGAAACATCCTGTGATGGGCGAAATTGTTAAAGCGAAAGTAATCTCTCATGTTGATCCAGTGCGAATAAGAGAATGGTGTATGCAGCATTTACCATCTTATAAAGTTCCGCATGAGATTGAAAGTGTAACTGAAATTCCGAAAAATAAAACTGGAAAAGTAAGTAGAAAATTACTAGAGATGGGAGAGGTTACAACATGAGACGTGAAACATTAAAAAATGAAGTTTTGAAAATTATGACAGAAAAAATGGAGCTAAAAAATGTAACGCATTTAGAAGAAACGATGCGTTTAAACCAAGATTTATATATAGATTCGGTAATGATGTTACAACTCATAGTCTACATAGAAATGGATATAAAGTTATGCGTTCCGGAGGATGAAGTAGATCCAAAGGCATTTCTTACTGTAGAATCTTTGCTTGATTTTATGGAGGAGTTACAACCGCTACAGGAAGTAAATGTGAATAACTAACCTTTAGGAAAGTAGATGAGAGTATGACTTCAATTAAAGTGCACTGTTTAGTGAGTTGTTTTTGTGAAATTATAAAAAGGCGTAGCGATATAGATTTCCGTCCATTTTATTTTGGATTATGGGACGGCGATTTTGATATAACAGAAGGCGGAATTATTTCGTATCACTCTGAAAACATTAACCATGATAATTACTTACTATGGTATGAAAAATTGTATGGTATGAAAGTGAACGAATGGTATGATCATGCAAAAGATAAAGGTAGCAATGTAGAAACGTTTTTACAATTAGTAGAAAACAAGCCAGAAAATCGATATGTCATTGTAATGGTTGATATGTCTTTATTGCCAGAGAGGGAAAATAAATTCCATCAAAAACCGTTTCCACATTATTTAATGATATCGAAGACAGAGAAAGAAGAAGAATGGTTCATGCTAGATCCTGATTTTCGTTGGGAAGGGAATATGGAAAGAGAAAAAGTGCTTCACTCTGTTCAAGATAACCCATTTGGTGGAGGGTATTTCATTGATGTAGAAGAAATTCAGGAGCCAACAGAAGAAATGGTAGCGAGTTATTTCATAGAAACTTTCAAAAGAAATGACAATGAACTGACTATGGAGCTGAAAAATTTAATTATAAAAATGGCAAATGAAGAAGGCGGGTATTCGCTTTCTGGTCTTGTAGCGGCAGTCAAACAAATACCAGTACTTGCGATTCGTAAATATAGTTATGAACATGCCTTTGCATACTTCCGTGAAACGTTGCAATATTCGGAGCAAGAGTTTGATTATTGGTGTGATCGGGTAGAGGATATTGTACAAGGATTTACAAATGTACAGTATCGAGCAATTAAAATGGCAATGACGAATAATAAAGGTATGTTATTATCAATTGTTGAAAAGTTGGATGAAATGAATGCAATTGAACTGCAAATTAAGGCTGAATTAGAGAGACAGTTTGTATCATGGAAAGAAATGAAAACAAACGAGTCTGTCTTAGCATTTTAAAAACCTAACTGAATTTAAGATAAGGGAGTTCAAACCTATGAAATATTCATTATGTACTATTTCCTTTCGTCATCAATTAATTTCATTTACTGATATTGTTCAGTTTGCATATGAAAACGGTTTTGAAGGAATTGAATTGTGGGGGACTCATGCACAAAATTTGTATATGCAAGAGTATGAAACGACAGAACGAGAATTGAATTGTTTAAAGGATAAAAGCTTGGAAATTACGATGATAAGTGATTACTTAGACATATCATTATCGGCAGATTTTGAAAAAACGATAGAGAAATGTGAACAACTTGCAATATTAGCTAATTGGTTTAAAACAAACAAAATTCGTACGTTTGCTGGACAAAAAGGTAGCGAAGATTTCTCGGAACAGGAGAGAAAAGAGTATGTGAATCGTATTCGCATGATTTGTGAAGTATTTGCTCAGCATAATATGTATGTACTTTTAGAAACACATCCAAATACGTTAACGGATACGCTGCCTTCTACTTTGGAATTATTAGGAGAAGTAGATCATCCGAATTTGAAAATAAACCTTGATTTTCTTCATATATGGGAGTCTGGTGCAGATCCAATAGACAGCTTCCATCGACTAAAGCCGTGGATACAACATTACCATTTTAAGAATATATCGTCAGCAGATTATTTGCATGTGTTTGAACCAAATAATGTATATGCAGCAGCGGGAAGTCGAATTGGTATGGTTCCATTATTTGAAGGTGTGGTAAATTATGATGAGATTATTCAGGAAGTGAGAGATACTGACCATTTTGCTTCACTCGAATGGTTTGGACATAATGCGAAAGATATATTAAAAGAAGAAATGAAAGTATTAACAGATAGAAATTTAGAAGTAGTAACTTCTTAATATAAAATGATGTAAGAGTCTCTCATTGTAGAGACTCTTTTTTTAAAAATACAAATAACCAAAAATTACCATGTATTTAAATTAAAATTTAACACAATTTATATATAAATAAGGAGGTGATTGGTAATGGCTAGAAATCGTAACTCTAATCAATTAGCATCACATGGAGCACAAGCAGCTTTAGATCAAATGAAATATGAAATTGCACAAGAATTTGGTGTACAACTTGGCGCTGATACTTCTTCACGTGCAAACGGTTCTGTAGGCGGTGAAATTACAAAACGTCTAGTAGCGATGGCAGAACAACAACTTGGTGGCGGATATACTCGCTAATTGTAGAAGGTTATAGGAGAAAGGAAGGATTCTTCCTTTCTTTTTTTTTCAATTAATTGGTATGAATATATTGCGAACTGGATTCAAAGAATAGGAATAATACTATATTTTCCCCAATTTCTTTTGTTGTGAATGGGAAGTAGTAAAGATGTAATAGCCCTGGTGGAATGAAAAATTACGTTCCACCAGGGCTATTATATGGTCAGAAATATACGATGAAAGGGTTCCGAAGCCAACATGTTAAAAAAAGAAAACTGTTGTTTAATTGCGCTTGCATCAGTTCCACTTGTTATGACATTAGGGAATTCAATGCTTATTCCAATTCTGCCGACTATTGAAAAGAAATTACATATTTCATCGTTTCAAGTATCCATGATTATTACAATTTACTCTATTGTAGCCATTTTACTTATACCGATTGCTGGTTATTTATCAGATAGATGGGGACGAAAGATGATAATGGTTCCGAGTTTGCTGATTGCGGCTATAGGCGGAGCGGTAACAGGTTGGGTATCATGGAAAGTTGATAATCCCTACACTTGGATACTGATCGGTAGAGCGATTCAAGGTATTGGTGCTGCTGGTGCAATGCCAGTTGTTATACCGTGTGTTGGTGATTTATACAAAGATGAAAAACAAGTTAGTACAGGTTTAGGAATCATTGAAACATCCAATACATTTGGAAAAGTGCTGAGCCCTATTTTAGGATCTGCTCTTGCTGCCATTGTATGGTTCTTACCATTTTGGGCAATTCCAGTTTTATGCATAGTATCAATTGTTTTATTACTTGTTCTAGTAAAGGCAAAGAAACAAGAAGGAGAAGTGCCACCACTTAAAGAGTTTATAAAATCTATTATCTCTACGTTTCGAGAAAAGGGAAGATGGTTAATTGCCATTTTTGTATTAGGTGCAATTATTATGCTTATTTTATTCGGAATTCTCTTTTATTTGTCGACGATACTGGAATCAAAGTATGACATACATGGTATATGGAAAGGTTGTGTACTTGCTATCCCGTTACTTGTACTGTCACTTAGTTCATATATGGCGGGTAAAAAAATTGGAGATAATCAAAATGTAATGAAGAAGTGTATTTATATTGGTTTTTTAATGGCAGCTGCATCAGTCATCATTCCTTTATTTATAAAAGGGATTTATTTACTACTTCTTTGTCTCGTTATTATGGGGATAGGAATTGGTATGGCACTCCCATGTTTAGACGCCCTAATTACACAAGGAATTGAAAAGGAGCAAAGGGGAACAGTTACGTCATTTTATAGTTCCATGCGATTTATTGGTGTAGCAGCTGGACCACCTCTATACTCTTTTTTCATGAAAGGTGCTGACCATGAAGTGTTTTATGTAACAAGTATTTTCGCTGGTATCGGTGCTGTTATAGCAATAATTTGGATTAAACCAGCAAAAGATGCAAAGACGGTAAAACAGAAAACGGAACCTACTTCATAATTTGTAAGAGAATTGCATGGTGTTTTAAGGAACATGCAATTCTCTTTCGTTTATTAAGAATACATAACTTGTTTTAACATATAAAGTGCGACACCCCAAATGATGAGACCCGAAAACTTGTTTAATAATACGATTGTCTTTCCAGTTGAGTCCATTCTTTTTAGAAATTTCCCCGCTAAGGCTAAGCTTATAAACCAAATCCAAGAAACGATAATAGTTGCAAGTGTGAAAGCCCATTTTTCACTTCCTATGTATTGAATAGAATTTGTTCCGATTACACCGATTGTATCTAAAATTGCATGTGGATTTAATAACGAAACCGATGCAGCGAAAAGGATTTGCTTTTTTAATGGCATACTGTTTTCTTTTTTTATATCGTTGGAAGGGTTACTTCTCCAAATAACAAAGCCCATATATAGGAGAAAGAAAAATCCAATTATATATAACGTGTTAGTTAGCCAAGAAAAAGTAAGGAGTACAAGGGAGACACCCTGCACTGCAATCAATATGAGTAACGTATCACATATAGAGGCAGTTAATACTACAGGGGCTGCCCTCCAAATGTTTGGTTGGCTGGCACCTTGGTTAAAGACGAAAACATTTTGGACACCTAATGGAATGATAAGACCAAATGCAAGAATGATACCATGAATAATTGCTTCACTCATCATATTACCTCCTATTTTAATTCAGTATGATAGTGTATATTGTATAGAAGAAATGAAAATTTGTATCCATCCATATGGTTGGATAGGTTACCAACCAAAAAGAATATAAGGTGATATGATGGAAAGCTTTGTTTGGAAACCGAATATGTCTCTAGCGACTCCTCTGTATAAACAAATAGAAACGTATATAAAAGAAAGAATCGTTAATGGAGAATGGACTGTTGGAACGAAATTGCCTTCACAAAGAGATTTGGCACATACATTTGGTGTGAACCGGAGTACAATTGTAATGGCTTTCGATGAACTAGTGGCAAAGGGATACATTGAAGGGAAGGGCAGGAAAGGAACAATTGTTGTAAATAATAATGAGAATGCTTCAACGTACGCGCCCCCGCCTAATTGGCAGTCTTATGTAGAAACGGGACTTCATTATCCGAATCTGCCTGCTATTCAAGAGATTAATCAAGCTGAATTTTATCCGCATGTAATTCGTTTAGGAACAGGTGAGCTCGCGCCAAGTCTTTTACCTGAAAAAAAGATGAAAGATATTATGAATAAGCTTTTAAAGTCGAGCATGATACTTGGGTATGAAGAACCGAAAGGGAATTTCTATTTAAGGAAGAAAATTGCGGACTATTTAAAAGGACATGGTATAGATGTAAATCCTGATTCTATATTAATTGTTTCAGGAGCAATTCAAGCGTTGCAACTTATTTCTATGGGGCTTCTTCCAAAAGGGGCATCCATCTTATTAGAAAAACCATCTTATTTATATTCTCTTAATGTTTTTCAATCAGCAGGAATGCGTTTAATTGGTATACCAATGGATGAGAACGGTTTACATGCATCATATATTACGAAATATAAGAAGCAATTTAATGCATCTATTTTATATACAATCCCGTCTTTTCATAATCCGACGAACTTTAGTATGAATGAGAAGAAACGAATAGAAGTGATGGAAATATGTAACGAAATTGGTTTGCCAATTATAGAAGACGCGGTGTACCAAGACTTATGGTTTGATGAGCCTGTTTCAAAGCCTTTAAAAGCATATGATAAAAACGGAATTGTACTACATATTGGGAGTATGTCTAAAGTTATTAGTCCAGGGTTAAGAATTGGATGGATTGTTGGATCTGAGCCAGTCATTCAAAGATTGGCAGACATAAAAATGCAAACAGATTATGGTTCAAGTTCTATATCCCAGCAAATTGCAGCGGAATGGTTTGCAGATGGATTGTATGATGAACATTTACAGTTTGTAAGAACTAAGTTGAAAAAACGTAGAGATTTTATGTTGCAAATGTTAGAGAAATATTGTCGTGATATAGCAACATGGTATGAACCGACAGGTGGTTTTTATATTTGGTTACATATGAATGTACCCGTTTCGAACCGTAGCTTATTCGACAAAGCTTTGAAAGAAAAGATTTTATTAAATCCAGGTACTTTGTATGATAGAAGTGCAAACCAATTTTTGCGTCTATCCTATTCATACGCAACGTTAGAAGAAATTGAAATAGGTATCAAAAAACTTGCAAAACTAATGAAAAAGTAAGAGGAGAAAATAATGAAACAATACGTAATTTGCCAAATTATCAATGGAGAAAAATATTTAGCTGCTTATGCGGAGTCGAAGCAGGATGCAATTGAAAAAGCAGAATTGTTAGGATTACGAACGGGAAATCGATACACAGTTATTACTGCGGAAGAAGCTGAAGGGTTAACGTATCCTTAAGCAACGAATAATAATGATGCAGCAGGAAGTAAATAAGCCTCGTAATCTATGATATTACTAGGCTTATTTTTTTTGAAAGCGTTACGTGTTTTCGTATGAAAAGTAATAGTATTATGAGTCAAGTTGACGGAAATACCGATTTGTTTTTCGGTCCTGATTTCCGTTTCTATAGTCATCAATATATTGTCTAAAGTTCCAAGAGTGTAAAAACTTATTTGCGGCGTTATAACCAGAATTGTAAAGCCACTCTTTTTCTTCCTTTGTTAACTCAAAGTTTGTACTTGTAATGGACCCTGTTGGAATTGTAATCGTTCTTGCTTTTGATTCCTTGTCTAAATGTCGTAAATCATGGGCTTGCATCATCGTTTTAAAAAGTCCTTTGAACATGGAAATAGGCTCATTATAGTGGGCAGGATCAGCTTGAATCTCATCTTTTACGAAATGAAATCCAAATGTTGGCCAGCGAGGAGAGGAAGGTGAGTCGAAAATCCAAATTGGGTAATTGCTTAAAATCCCTCCATCAACCATATAACAAGGTTGCTTCCATTTTGGGGTTCTCCATTTTACCGGTTCAAAGAAGAAAGGGATTGTACTACTCATTCTTACAGCTTTAGCAATAGAGAAGCGATAATTTAAAAATCCGTAGTTTGGTAAGTCATCAGGAAAGATAACCATTTTGCCATTACTTATATCAGAAGCGATAATTTTAAGCTTATTTAAATCAGGTAAATCTGTAAATAAGTGAACTCCTTTTTTGCGAAGTAATTCTTCAATCCATTCTTCTATAAATATATTAGAGTAAATACCAAGAGTAGTCCATGCGCTTAATCCTTTTCCGATAAAGGGGATTCTGTCAATAAAGGTTTTCTTTGTAAATGTATTATAATCGATATCGGTTATAATCGTTTTTAACTCTGAGCAAGAATATCCTGCTGCTAGGAGCGCAGCGATAATGGAACCAGCTGATGTTCCAGCTACACGCTCCCATTCATAGCCTTTTTCAGCTAACGCGCAAATTGCCCCTACATGTGCAATCCCGCGTACACCGCCTCCTTCAAAAACACCATCAATCTTCATCAATCATACTTCCTTTCGAATAAAAGATTTGAAAATGGCAAAAAAGCACGTATTGTACGTGCTTTTTTACAATAGTTTTTAAATTTACTAGCAGCCTACAAAGCCGCCCCAACAGCTAGCTCCGATGATGATTAGAAGGATAAATAAAACGATTAATAAAGCGAAACCTCCATAACCACAACCGCCGCCACCGCCACCGTATCCGTAACCACAGCAACTATATCCGTAACCCATGTGGAATTCCTCCTTAAATTAAAAATAAAAATGAACGAGGGGAAAATGTACTGGAAGAAATAATGAACTATCGTGTTTGTAGGAACAATGTATACTATGCTTTTTTAAACTTGTTCGCGTATGGAGGAAGAGCCCGTTTTTTTGAAGGCTTGTTGTTTTCACAAAGAATGGAGTATAATTTTTGTGCGATGATATAAATATGTAAATGTAAGGAGAATTTATGAATAAACAAATTGAAGTTTTAATTGATAAATATGGGCTGACACATTTAAAAGAGGAACTTATGAATACTGTATTTCCTTGTGTAAAAGTTGTGCCAAAGCAGGAGGAAACCGTTGCGATAGGTAGTTCGAAAATGGGAGGAGTTCCTGATTTACCAGCTGTATTTGAATACCCAACACACAAAGGAAATCCGTTACAGTTTATCGCTCAGTTTAATTTAAATGATTTACAAAATGCTGTTATGGATCACAATCTACCTAAGACAGGAATGTTATACTTTTTCAGCGTTGAAAATTACTTTGAGGAAGATGTGAATCCAACTGAAGCGGGGCGTGTGCTTTATTATGATGTTCCTGTAGAGCAATTGCGAAGAGCCGATGAATTGCAAACGAATTATAATCAGTGTGCAACTACTTTTGAACTGACATATAAATTGCCAGAGCTTTTTATTGAAGATGAGGCTGATTCAGATCGTTTCTTACAATTGCTTGAAGAGTTAATTCCAGATAACTACGATAACCATCAAATGTTTGGTGAGCCATTCTCTGTACAAGAGGAAGTATTATATGAGACAGGAGAATATATGGGGATTGACCCGCAGCAAATGACGCTTTTATTCCAAATTGATTCAGATACTAAAAATTGTAATATGATGTGGGGAGAATTAGGAATGCTTTATTTCTGTATTGGAAATGAAGACTTGAAAAATCGACGTTTTGAAAATGTATGTTGTGTATTACAAACTTGTTAATGAAAAAGGTTGTTCTTGTAAAAAGAACAACCTTTTTACAATGTTAAATATGCATAATTTCATATGACCTATACGAAAAAGTATTGTATACTCTGAAACTATACGATACTTTTTCGTATAGTTATAGAATGTAAGGAGTGACATGATGGGAAAGACAAGTAAGTATGTGACAGCTACCCTGCTTTGTTCAACTATAGTAATGGGAGGCTTACAGGCGTCAACGGTATCTTATGCAGCTACGAATCCGTCTGTAGCGACAACACAATCAGATGCAAAACTATTAAATGATTTCCGAAAAGAATTAAAAAAACAGGTTGATAATCGAGAAGAAAATATTACAATCACATATAAATCAAAAGATAGAAATGCTAGAAATGTTATGGACCAATTGTATGGCGAGTTTAATAAAGTTGTAGATGCAGATGAGTATGTAAAATATAATGTGGCGTCTACTAAATATTCTATTAAAGGGTTACCAGGAAACTATACGTTTACACTGCAAGTTAAGTACCGTGAATCAAAAGAGCAAACACAATATGTGAAATCTCAGGCAAAAGCAATTATTGGTTCAATTGTAAAACCAGGAATGGATGAGCATGAGAAAGTAAAAGCGATTCATGATTACGTTGTAAAACATGTATCTTATGATACGTCTTATAAAGCGTATACAGCATATGAAGCATTAGCGAATCGTTCTGCCGTTTGCCAAGGCTATACGTTATTAACGTATGAGTTGTTAAAAGAAGCAGGTATTCAAAATCATATTGTAACAGGCACAGGGAATGGACAAGCTCATGCATGGAATTTAGTAAACATTGAAAACAAATGGTACCACCTTGATACGACATTCGATGATCCAGTACCAGATAAAGCTGGGCGTGTAACATATTCATATTTTAATATGTCTGACGAGCAATTAAGTAAAGATCATGAATGGGATCGTAGTAAATATCCGGCGGCAACTGCAAGTTACTTTAATGAATTAACAAACAAAATAAAAACGGGTAGTTCAAAGACTGCTGCGTATGAACAAATGTTAAAAGAAACAAATTTGAAATATTTGTCTGCACAATACGGGGCAGATAATTATAGTGAATTTAAGAAAAAATTACAGCAACAATTCGCTTCTAAGCCAGAAAAGGTAGAAGTACGATATAAGCAATCTATGGATGGAACAATGCAAGATATAAAGAAAGTGTTAAATGAAATAAATTGGCCAAAAGGTGCAAAACGTGTATCTTATGAAGTAGCACCATATAGTGCAATGGCAGATTATTCATTAGCGACAATTACATTTACTTATTAATTAAGAAGAGCATCTTGGAAAGATGCTCTTTTTATTATGTATCACTTTAAAAAACAGAATTGTGTGATGAAATATAAAAAGGAAGGATGTGGGATTTGAATGAATTTGTTCGAAAGTAATATTTTTACATTGATATATACTTGTTTAGTAATCGGACTTATCGTTTTTTTTTTCCTATCATTTACTTTGTTCCTTAGAAGATTATTGCAAAACAGCGCTGCAAAAAAATAACATGTAATTAATATGAATAAGAAGCTAGATCGAATGATTGAATTGCTTGAAAAAGATAAGAAATAATGATAGAAGATGTATGAAAAGGGGAAGAGGATGGCTAATTATATAAAAGAATTACGTGAAAAAGTAGGTCACGACTGTGTTCTCATAAACTTTGCGGGTGGTTGTGTGTTGAATGAACATGGAGAAGTATTACTGCAAAAAAGAGGTGATTTTAACGCTTGGGGATTTCCTGGCGGTGCAATGGAAATTGGAGAATCTGCCGCAGAAACCGCGATTCGAGAAATAAAAGAAGAAACAGGTTATGACGTGGAAATAAATGAGCTTATCGGGGTGTATACAAAATATTTTCAAGCATATCCAAATGGAGATAATGCCCAGTCAATTTTAATATTCTTTTCATGCTCAATTGCCGGTGGAGAGCAAAAAGTAGACGGTGATGAAACGTTGGAATTGAAGTTTTTCCCGCTAAACAAAATGCCACCATTGTTTAATCAACAACATGAGGATTGTTTACAGGACTTACTAGAGAAAAGAGTAGGGGTGTATCGTTAACATAAAAAAGAAGCTAATGAGATTAGCTTCTTTTTTATGTTTTATTTATTTCCACCAATCATCAAACATTGATGCTGGTACTTGTCTTTTATGCTCGCTCACTGCGTAACGTTTTTCAATTTTTTCTGCAACGTCAGCTGGAACTGCTTTACCTTCTAAATAGTCATCTAGTTGATCATACGAAATACCTAACTCCGTTTCATCAGCTTGACCTGGTTTTTCATCTAATAAATCAGCTGTTGGCATTTTTAAGTAAAGTCGCTCGTCCGCACCTAATTCTTGTAATAGAGCACGTCCTTGGCGTTTCGTTAATCCCGTTAATGGTAATAGGTCTGCACCACCATCTCCGAATTTTGTAAAGAATCCTGTTACAGCTTCTGCCGCGTGATCTGTTCCGATAACAAGTAGACCTTTTTGTCCACCAATTGCATATTGTGTAACCATACGGATACGTGCTTTCACGTTACCTTTATTGAAATCTGTTAATGATTCACCTAATAAGTTTTCGTATTGGCTTGAGAAAGCATCAACTGTTGAAGCGATATCAAATGCAACAGATTGATCAGCTTGAATAAATTGTAATGCTAATTGCGCATCATCTTCGTCTTTTTGCACTTTATAAGGAAGGCGCACGGCGATAAACGTTGCGTTACCACCTTCATTACGAATTTCCTCCACTGCAAGCTGAGCTAAACGTCCAGCTAATGTAGAGTCTTGTCCGCCACTAATTCCAAGTACAAATCCTTTCGCACCTGTTTTTTTTACATAATCTTTTAAGAAATCAACACGTTTACGGATTTCTGCTTTCGGATCAATTACAGGCTGAACATGTAATGCTTTCATAATCTGTTCTTGTAATGTCATTATGTTTCCTCCTATTCATATTAAAGCAGTAATTAAGTTTATATGTATATTGGTACATACTTCTATCCTTTATTATTTCGCAAAACTAGCGAATATACAATAGGATGCGTGTATGAATATGAATGTAGTCATTATAATGAAACTGCTTCGTTTAAGCAATTTTTTTGAAACCTTTCAATAATGTAAGGTTTTTGTCATTTGAATCGATGGAAGGTATTTCCGTATTTTACTAATATAAAAACATAGTTAGTAGAAGGGCGGAGAAGTAATATGAACATTAGAGAACTCGCATACCGGAATGTAACACGAAATAGACGAACATACTCAGCATATTTTTTAAGTAGTGCATTTGCTATTATGGCCTTTTTTGTGTATTCATTTTTTGCGTTTCATCCGGCATTAAGTGCTGGAGAACTGGGGCAATACGTGTTCGTAAGTATGTCTTTTGCACAGTCCATTATTTACTTATTTACATTTTTCTTTATTTTATATTCGATGGGAATGTTTTTAAAAACGAGAAAGCGTGAATTAGGAATTTTAATGATGTTAGGTATGACGAAATATCAATTAAAGCGTCTTATCTTCTTTGAAAATATTATGATTGGGATAGGGGCAATTATTTTTGGAATACTTGCAGGAATGCTATTTTCCGGCATGTTAATATTTGTAGCTCCGATGATATTAAAATTAGATATTTCCTTAGCTTATTACATACCAATGAAAGCCATTGTTGTAACGAGTATTATGTTTTTCGTATTATTTATGATCATTTCATTGTTTAGTGCAGGAATGATTCGAAAAAATAAAATAATGAAATTGTTTAGAGGATCAGCAGAAGCGAAGCCGGAACCGAAAGCTTCCATTATTTCTTCTATATTAGCAGTCATATTGCTTAGTGCGGGATATGCAGGAGCGCTTCTGTCACACGGCGCAATGGTATTTGTCATGATGATTCCTGTTACAACGGTAGTCATTATTGGTACGTATTTGCTGTACAAGCAGTTGAGTGTCTTTATTATTAGACTATGTAAAAAAAGTAAACGTTTCTATTGGACACAGACAAATATTGTTACGTTATCAGATTTAGCTTACCGTATGAGAGACAACGCCAGAATGTTTTTTATTGTAACTATTATTTCAACTGTAGCATTTTCAGCAATAGGTACATTAGTTGGTTTCACATCAATGACGAAAGAAATTATGGAAAGACCAATTGCGTTTCATTACCACTCCAAGCAAGGAAATAGTAATGAATCACAGCATTTGAAGATGATTAATGAAGGATTAAAGAAGCATAGTATAACAGCGTCTAAAGCTACTATTTCAACGAAAAGGGCAGAGGAGCAGTCTTTAAGAAGTGCTATTTTCATAAAAGAATCAGATTATAAGGAGTATGCGAAGTTAACAGGAGAACCATTTCAAACTGTAGCAAATAAAGAAGCTTTATTTTTATCAGTCGATATACCAGGCCCACCGATGAAAGAAAGAAAAGAAATTATTTTACCACATTTGAATGAATCTTTAAAAGTGAAAAAAGTTAATACTTCTTCATTAAGTAAAATACTAAGAGGTAACGTTTATGTAATCTCTAAAAATCAATATGATGCATTACAAGATGGATTTAAAGAGGAAAAAGATTATGTGTACAAAACAGAGGGAACGAAAGATGAAATTGAAGTTGGTAAAGAACTTACGCATCAGATAAAGACTTATGAAGAACATGCAACGTTTAGTGCAGAAGAGTACGAACAAAACCAAAGTTTACAAATAGCAGGACCAATTTTATTTGTAGGTTTCTTTATTGGTATAGTATTTTTCGTATGTGCAGGAAGCTTCCTTTACTTCCGTTTGTTTTCTGATTTAGAGGATGATACTCGTTTGTTTGAAATGATTAGAAAAGTAGGTTTAACGAGCGGAGAATTATCGAAAGTAGTTACAATTCGATTAGCACTATTATTCTTCGTTCCAATAGGTGTTGCAACATTACACGGGGCAGTAGCGTTAACTGCACTGGGACAGATGTTTGAGTACTCACTATTTAAAGAAAATGCGATTGTATTAAGTGTTTTCGTAGGAATTCAAGTTGTATATTTCTTATTGATACGATCTCTTTATTTAAAACAATTGAAAGAGAGATTACGTATTCGTTAAATGTGTATTTTTAACTTGAGTACAAAATTTTCTAAAAAGATACAAGTATTACCAAAAAGTGATAAAATGGAAAGAGCGAGGTGGAAAAATTAATAGAAAGTAAGGGGGGAGTAATATGAAAGCAACAGGAATTATTCGAAAAGTAGACGAATTAGGACGAATTGTTATTCCTAAAGAGTTACGAGAAGTATTAGGAATACAAATCAAATCACCACTTGAAATTTTCGTAGAAGAAGATAAAGTCATTTTACAAAAATATCAACCTTACAATGCTTGTCAAATAACAGGTGATGTTTCAAATCAAAACATATCATTAGCAAATGGAAACATTACTGTTAGTATAGATGGAGCGAAATATTTAATAAAAGAAATAGAGAAGTTTTTAAATAAGAGTGAGGCTTAGTCTTAATTTATTTTATTTTTAAAATTTCATATCATTCTTTAAAAACTATGAAAGGACCATTAAATTGGTCCTTTTATTTTTGTTATTGGTTGTACCAATTGGATTTTTGGTGAATAAAAATTATGAGATTAATAAAAGAGTAGTATAAAATTAGTAAGCTATATTGAGAAATATTTTTAAGGAAGGAAAACGAAACGAATAAAACGAATGTTACATTTAAACCTTTTCAAAAGTGGTCTGAAATGAAAATAATATATTTTCAGGAGGGATTACGATGAATAGTAGTACAGCGAATAAACAAAAAGGTATACAATTGATTCCTTTTACAGTAAATAAGGTGGTTGAACAAGTAAATGAAATTCCACCAGGTGTACAACTCATTCATGCTCCACAAGTATGGGAGAAGAGTGGGAAAGGAAAAGATATTGTTGTTGCCGTATTAGATACAGGTTGTGATGTGAATCATATAGATTTAAAGGATCGCATTATCGGTGGAAGAAATTTCACGAAAGATTACGAAGGGGATCCAAATATTTATCTTGATAATAACGGACACGGTACTCATGTAGCGGGGACAATTGCAGCGACTGAAAATGGTGTTGGTGTTTTAGGAGTCGCACCACTTGCTAAAATGTTAGTGTTAAAGGTTTTAGCGGGAGATGGTTCTGGAAGTTATGAGCAAATTATTGAGGCGATTCATTATGCTGTAAATTGGAGAGGACCTAATAAAGAAAGAGTTAGGGTCATTTCAATGTCACTTGGTGGCCCGCAAGACGTTCTAGAATTACATGAAGCAATTCAAAATGCGGTAAGACAAGATGTTCTCGTCGTATGTGCTGCTGGGAATAATGGAGATTGTAATGATAACACGGAGGAACTGGACTTCCCAGGTGCGTACTCAGAAGTAATTGAAGTCGGTGCTGTCAATTTAGAACGGAAAATCGCATGTTTTAGTAATTCGAATCAAGAAATTGATTTAGTGGCGCCAGGTGATGAAATATTATCTACGTATCCCGAAGGAAAATATGCGGTATTAAGTGGTACTTCTATGGCAACACCGCATGTTGCTGGAGCACTGGCATTGCTCATTAAGCAGTGTGAGAGAGAATATGGTAGAAAGTTATCAGAGCCAGAAATATATGCACAACTTATTAAAAGAACTGTACCTTTAGGGTATGAACGTACATCTGAAGGGAATGGATTAATAGATTTATTAAAAGAATAGCAAATACGAAAAAACATCTCATATGAATATGAGATGTTTTTTCGTATGGTTCTGTCGCAATACAGGGGAATCTAGTATTTAATTCTTTTTTACGAAATGTATATTAGGCTGGTGGTTATCCCGTACAATTATAAAAGGTACATAGAACTTGCATCGTAACAACGAAAACCGCTATAAGGTTAGAGGAGGTATATACTGATGATATATCAAGTTATCCAGCAGTTAATTGATCGTGCTATTGAAGTTCAATTAATTGAAAAAGAAGATGAAATATATACAAGGAATCAAATCCTTTCCTTACTTCGTTTAGATGACTTTGTAGTGGAAGCGTCAGCGCCCGCACCCGCAAAGAAAGCAATTTCGGAGTTATTGGAAGAGTTAATTGAATATGCTTGTATGCATAAAGTCATTGAGGCAGTAATGGACGAGAAGGAGATTTTAGCAAGTGCAATTATGGATGTTTTTATGTCCAAACCGTCCGTTATCAATTCTCTATTTTATGAAAAATACGAACAAAATCCGAAGGCTGCGACAAATTACTTCTATGAGTTAAGTAAAAACAGCAACTATATCCAAATGAAGCAAATTGCCAAAAATATAAATTATAAAGTAAATACGGAATATGGACCCATTGATATAACGATTAACTTATCAAAACCGGAAAAAGACCCGAAACAAATTGCTAGAGAGAGAGTATTGGAAAGTACAAATTATCCAAAATGTTTACTCTGTATTGAGAATGAAGGATATAGAGGGAGAATTGGACATCCAGCACGCTCGAATCATCGTATGATTCGTATGAATCTTACAGATGAAAGCTGGTTTCTACAGTATTCTCCGTATATATATTTCAATGAACACTGTATTGTATTGTCTTCAGAACACCGTGATATGAAAATTGACCGTCAAACATTTTTACGTTTGTTAAAATTTGTAGAAAAATTCCCACATTATTTCCTTGGTTCCAATGCAGATTTGCCAATTGTAGGAGGATCTATTCTAACACATGACCACTATCAAGGTGGAAACTATGAATTTGCTATGGCAAATGCATCAAACGACCTAATTTTTGAACTAACTAATTTTCGAGAAATGCAATGTTCTATTATTAAATGGCCTATGTCAGTTATTCGCTTAAGAAGTAAAGACATAGAACAAATAGTAAATGCAGGGGAGTACATATTAGAGAGGTGGAAGGGATATAGTGATCCATCTGTTAATATATTTACATTTACGAATGATGTTCCACATAATACGATAACTCCGATTGCTCGTTACCGGAATAGTATGTACGAATTGGATCTTGTTTTGCGGAATAATCGTATAAGTGAAGAACATCCGCTAGGTATTTTCCACCCTCATGCGGAAATACAACATATTAAAAAGGAAAATATCGGACTGATTGAAGTAATGGGGTTAGCTGTACTTCCGGCGCGTTTAAAAACAGAACTTCAGGAAGTGGAAAAATTCTTACTTAACATTCCAAGTGATATTCCAACGCCTCATATACGATGGGCAGAACAATTAAAAATCAAATATGGCAATCGGATACATGAACACAATGTACAGGAGATTATAAGAGAAGAAGTGGGACGGAAATTTATAAAGGCGCTTGAAGATGCTGGTGTTTTTAAACGAGATGACGAAGGGATATCGGCGTTTAAACGTTTTATTCAGACCTTAAATTAGGAATGGACTTAGTAGTTATAGTGATTACAAAATGACCTAATTATATGATAAGGGAGGTAATAATATGGAGGAGTGTGAGCATAAGCAACTACAGGAATTGAAACAGGTAGGTGGCCCTATATTAATGGTGTGTATAAAATGTAATCAAATTATTAAAGTAAAAAAGAATTAAACGCATGTATTCCTAGTGTGTGATGAACAAAGTCCTCATTGATTAAAGTTTTACTGTATGAAAAGAATAGAAAAACTAAAAAAACATCCCATATTCATGTGGGATGTTTTTTTAGTATGGTTCTGTCGCATGTATTACGACATCTAATAAACCGGGGAATCTAGCATTTAAGTCATCTTCACGAATTGAAATGAAACGTTGTGTGCCTTCAAGGCGTGTATACATAACACCGGATTCACGTAAAACCTTGAAATGGTGAGATAAAGTTGATTTCGCAATTGGAATGTTTAACGCACCACAAGATTGTTCATTTTTCTCTAGTAGCATAGTTACAATTTGTAAACGAATTTGATCGCTAAGTGCGTATAAGACAGAAGAGAATTGAATTTCTTCTCGATTTGGATGATAGAGAGTACGCATTTTTTCACCTGCTTGTATAAGTTCATATATTTGCACTATAACATACAAAGTGGTATATTTCTATTGTTCGAATATATTCGAACAATAGAAATATAGGGGGAGAAAAAATGAAGTATATAAAATTGCAAAAGGCAGGACTTAATATTTCAAAGTTGGGGCTAGGAACAAACGCTGTAGGGGGACATAATTTATATGCTGATGTGAATGAGGGAGAAGGAAAACAATTAATTGAAGAAGCTATTCAGCAAGGGATTACATTTTTTGATACAGCAGATTCATACGGATTCGGTAGATCAGAGGAATTGGTAGGGGAAGTATTGAAAGGAAAACGCCACGAAGTTGTACTTGCTACAAAAGGTGGAATACAGCCGTTATTAAATGGAGAAGTTTATATTAATAATGAACCAAGCTATTTAAGAAATGCTGTGGAAAATAGCTTAAGAAGATTACAAACTGATTATATTGATTTATATTATTTACATTTTACAAATCCTGAAACAAGTTACATAGATTCAATTGGAGAGCTTAATCGCCTAAAAGAAGAAGGGAAAATTCGTTCAATTGGAATATCTAACGTTAATGTAGAGCAATTAAAAGAAGCGAATCAGCACGGACATATAGATGTTGTACAATCACCATATAATATGTTAGATCGTAATGCTGGGGAAGAACTTTTGCCGTATTGTATAGAAACAAGTATTTCATTTATTCCGTATGGGCCTCTTGCCTTTGGGATACTAGGTGGAAAATATACAGAATATTTTAAATTGAACGAAGGGGATTGGCGTCAAAGTGTAAATCTCTTTGAAGAAAATACATACAAAAGTAATTTTAAGAAAGTAGAAATGTTAAAAGGCTTAGCTAAAGAAATGAATCTTGAAGTATCGCATTTAGCTTTAGCGTGGCTTCTAAACAAAAAAGGAATTGATACTGTTATTCCTGGTGGGAAACGAGCGGAGCAAATAAGAGAAAGTGTAAGAGCGGTGGAAGTTTCATTGAATGAAAAGGTTATGAAAGAGATTGAATCTATTTTAGAAGCTTAGTTAAAAAGAGGGGTAGTTCCCTCTTTTTATATAAAAGGAGAAGATTTAAATGAAAAGAGTACTAGCTGTATTCTTTACGATAATGTTTATGATTGGTACAGATACTTTCTTAATTTCACCACTTTTACCGACATTACAACAGGTATATCATGTTTCAACTGAGTTGTCAGGGTGGATGGTAAGTTCATATGCTTTAGGATACGCTGGATTTGCACTTATTGCTGGTCCTATATCAGATGGCTTAAACAGAAAAAAAGTGATGGTAATAGGAATGAGTTTTTTTGCGTTAAGTACGTTTTTATGTGGAATGGCACCGGGTTTTCTATGGATGCTAGCATTTAGATTTTTAGCAGGTGTAAGTGCAGCCTTTGTATCTCCACAAGTGTGGGCATCTATTCCGCTCCTTATAGAGAAGGAGCAAATTGTAAAGGCGATTGGGATTGCAACAGCAGGGTTATCAATCTCTCAAATTTTAGGTCTACCAGTAGGGTCGTATGTAGCAATGATACACTATACTACACCATTCTTCGTCATTGGTATATTATCAGCACTACTTGTCATTCTTATTTATGTAGTATTACCAGAAATACAACCGGTTCATATAGGTGGAAATAAAACAAATATCTTAAAACGCTATAAACAATTACTTACAGATTCAAAGGTTTCACTTTCTTATTTTGCATATTTTGTTTTTCAAACTGGTAATTTTGCTGCATTTTCATTCTTTGGCGTATGGCTTTCCATTCAATTTGGCTTACAAATTCATGAAATAGGAACAGCTATGCTCATATTAGAATTAGGGAATTTAACTGGGAATATTTTTGGTCCTAGAATCGTAAATAAAATTGGTTATAACCTTTCTTTCTATGGCGGCATTCTATTTACAGCAGTGCTATATGTATTACTTCCTCATGTAAAGAACATTATATTTGTGGAGTTATTATTCTTTGTTTTATTTTTTGTGACAGGAATTTTGTTTGTATTGATGATGAGGCACTTACAAAACATGTCCAGTGTAGCAAGAGGAACAGGAGCAGCTCTTGCTAATGCTTCGATGTATATTGGTCAAATGATAGGAGCGGCAATAGCAGGACTGCTATTTGCTGCATCTCACAATTTTATATTTGTAGGTAGTTTTACTGCTTTCCTATATGTAGTTGCTTTATTATTGTTTAGAAAAAGTGAAAAACTTACTGAAAATCATGAAACAGGAATTGCGTCATAAAGCCTGTTCAAATAAAAAATAGCTGTATTTCTTCGGTTGAGGTGACATCAAATAAAACGAGTACAAGAAGTGCAGTTAGTGTAGCAATGAAAATGTCAGTTGAAAACCAAATATGAAATATATTAAATCAATATTAGAAGAGTAATAATACACGAAGTAGTTTTTAAGTGCAGAAGCTACAGAAAGTAGAGAAATAGTGTATAGGCATTGTAACAAAGTTATGGAGAATCCAAAAATAAAAATCCCTACAAAGATAGGGATTTATATATCGGCATATAGTTCCTTGGAAAAGGATATATGTAGTTTAACATATAGGACTACTTATATTTGTGAAATAGATGTGAAAGTAATGTGAAAAATGCTGAAAGAAAAAACTATTTTAATAGAGGATAATTTAGATTAGGATATGGATTTTACATAAATGCTGTGTTATATTTCTACTTAACTGTTAATAATTACATGTTTTAATTTTATTGGGGATAAAAGGGAGAGGTTTAAATGCAATGGTATTTGAAAGCTCTAAAGAATTATGGGAATTTTAGTGGTAGAGCTACGCGAAAAGAGTACTGGACTTTTAGTTTATCGAATATCGTAATTTTTTGGTTACTGTTATTTTTATCATCATTTTCAGAGGTGTTAGTTGCTATTATTGCGTTGCTATTTATGTTAGTAATGATTATACCAAGTTTTTCGGTTGGTGCACGACGATTGCATGATATTGGGAAAACAGGATGGTGGCAACTATTAAATTTCGTACCGTTTGGTAGCGTTGTTTTACTTGTATTTTTTATCATTGAAAGTGAAGAAAGTGGCAATCAATACGGACCAAATCCGCATTCAGATTTAAAAGAAGCGATTTAATAAACCTATTATTAAAATGGTTTGCACGGGCTAATATTATTAAGTGGATCTCTAGGCCTATATGACTTTTGAAACTGTAAAAATGGGAAGAATAAAGGCAGAGAGAATATAGCATGGCAAGAAGAAAAAATTCTAAATAAAAAGCACTGTTTTAGCTAATGTAACTAAAACAGTGCTTTTCTCTTTGATTGAACTGTTGCTGCATTTTCATCATGTATGCCTGCATCTTTAATAATTCGTTGTTTTGCTTTATTTAATAGATGGTCTACTGCTTCACCAAAATAATTAGCTTCGCTTTTTGTGCGGGCTTCTCGTAAACATTTATAGTTTTCTAGCAGTTCCTCTTTTTCAGTGTTTGTTAAGAAATCTTCTATTTTCTTTTTTGTCATACGAAACACCCTTTCTTCTGACAAACGACGCAATAGAAAATATTTATTGTTTATTATAGCAATAATTTTTAAAGAAAGTATAGACTAACGTCGTAATAATTTGTCAATTTCTTGAATCTTCTCATCAGCTTTCCCAATTTGTGAATTTTTAGCCTGCTCACCACCAAGCGCTTGGTGCAGTAAGAAAGTCTGACCGGAAATAGCAGTCACAATGGATACTTTTATAATTTCTTTTATTAAGGTGACATCGAATAAAACGAGTCCAAGAAGTGCAGCTAAGCTACCAGTGAAAATATCAGTCAAAAACCCAAAGTGGAAAAAAGTTTTCAAACGGCGTGGAAGCAATAACTTGCCTTGGTTATTGATAAGATGGGAAACGAAACCGGTAATGCCACCAACGAGAACAGCAGTTAGCCATTGATACATTTCCATCGAATCCACTCCTTTTAGTGAATAAGATTCGATTCTTTTATATTGATTCCTTTTAATATTTCATAGAAGCATATTGAGAAAGTTTGTTTGGGTTTATTACGTATTCAATTTAATTATAACAGAAAAATCTGATATATTTCAGTCTATTATATGAAGCGGTTATTCCTTAATATGAATGTAGAAAGAGGTGCGTGATATGAATATAGATTATCGAATAAGAAGTGTAGATGGTTATACAAAAAATATAGGGGAATTAGTAAGCATGCTGGAGCATACGAGGGCTGTAACATTACAGGAAATAAACGATCTATCTGTTGAGCAATTAGATTTCATTATGACGAGTGGAGGGAATTCCATCGGAGCGTTACTAAAGCATATAGCAGCTATAGAAAAAGCCCATCAACTTATTTCATTTCAAGAGCGCGACTTTACAAAAGAAGAATTAGAAATATGGGAAGACGGACTGTATTTAGGGGAAGCGGGGAGAACAATTCGTGGTAATGAAATACAGTATTATGTACAACTTCTACAAAGTGTTCGAGAAGAATCTCTGAAGTATTTGAGTGAACAAGATGATGAATGGCTTATGTCAGAAAGAAAGTGGCCTAACGGTGTAGTGCATAACCAACACTATCTGTGGTTTCATGTGCTAGAAGATGAGGTTAGTCACCGTGGACAAATTAGAATGATGAAAAATAAAATATTTGAAAATTGCGTTAAATGAGGTAGCTTTTTAAATAAATATTCCATATAATGAGAGTAATTAAAATGAGAACGGAGTGATGTTTTATGGCGAAAATAACGTATATGAATCATAAACCAAATACAAAGGTGGATGGAAAGGGCGAGACTGTATAAGTGAGCGCACGATCCTTCCGCTTAGCTTAAACTAGGGAGGATATCAATTTGAATCAAAATATTTTAGAATCATTCGGCTGGGATTCTTTTTTTGAAGAACAAGCTGTAGAGAACTTTGAAGTAGGGCGTATTTTACTAGAGCATAAACATATATATCGAATTATTTGTAATGATGGTGAATATATGGCAGAGCTGTCTGGAAAGTTTCGGCATGAAGCAGTAACGAAGGGAGATTATCCAGCGGTTGGTGATTGGGTGTATATAAAGAAAATAGAGAATGAAAAGAAAGCAATTATTCATCGTATTTTTCAAAGAAGAAGCTCTTTTTCTAGACAAGAGGCTGGTAATCGAACGGAAGAACAAGTAATAGCAGCAAATGTAGATTATCTATTTTTAGTAAATGCGCTTAACCATGATTTTAACGTAAGAAGAATAGAACGTTATTTACTATTAGCGTATGAAAGTGGTGCAATGCCTGTTATTGTTTTAACAAAGAGTAGCTTATGTGAAGACGTGGAACAGAAAATTGTTGAAACGGAAGCTGTGGCAATTGGTGTTCCGATCTTCGTCGTTGATAGTTTAAAGCATACTGGTATTGAATCGTTGCAGCAATTTGTTTCTTCAGGAAAAACAATTGCTTTAGTCGGGTCATCGGGGGTTGGAAAATCCACTTTGTTAAATGCACTCATAGGACTTGAAGTAGCAAAAACGGGAGATATTCGTGAGGAAGATAGTAAAGGAAGGCATACGACAACTCATCGTGAATTGTTCCGATTACCGAGTGGTGGTTTAGTTATTGATACTCCGGGTATGAGGGAGCTACAGCTTTGGGAAGGAAGCGATGCAATTCAAACAACATTTTCTGATATTGAAGAATTAGCAAAAACGTGCCGTTTTAGGGATTGTAAACATGAAAATGAGCCAGGGTGCGCAGTGCATAATGCAATTGATAACGGAATTATTACGATAAATCGTTTGCAAAGCTATAAAAAATTACAAAGAGAACTGGCGTATTTTATGAGAAAACAAGATGCTATTCTTGCGAGAGCAGAGCGTGATAAGTGGAAAAAGATTTCTAAACAGCATAAAAAAATATGAAAAGCCAAAGGGTGGTTCCCTTTGGCTTTTTTTGCATTTGTAAATTTTATAATAATATTATTCAAATATATAGACAAAGGGAATTTAATTGTTTAAACTTTACAAGGTATTCATCGTAATAGATTATGAAAATAATAATTTAGGGATGGGGAATGTTTACAACTCGCTAGATTTAACTATTGAAATTGAAAAGCAGGAGGTTTGTAATGGGTAGACTATTAAATTGGTTTCGTGATATGAAAGTAGCAAAAAAACTGCTAATTTCGTTTTTTGTCATTTTAATTGCGGCTGTCTCTATTATTGGAGGCATGTCTTATCAAACAGCTAAAAAGAATTTTGAATCACAAATTACGAGCAGTGCTCACGACAATATAAAAATATTAGATAATTTAATCAATCAAATGATTGAGGCGAAATTTAACGATGTAAATAATTTTGCACGAGTGATTCAAGGTAATATGTATCAAGGGGATAATCAAGATGAATTAAGAAAAATGTTATCTCAATATATTAATTTGAATAAAGATGTTGAACAAGTATACGTTGGTGGGAATGATAAGAAATTTGTGCAAGAACCAAATATACAAATGGCAGCAGACTATGATCCAACAGAACGTTCTTGGTATAAAGATGCAGTGGCAAAACAAGGGGGTATTGTCGTTACTGAGCCGTATAAGGCGCAAGGAAATGGACATATTGTCGTAACAATTGCAAAACAAGCAGAAGATAAAAACGGTGTTGTAGCAATAGATTTAAGTTTAGATAATTTATTAAAAACAACAAAGTTAATCAATATCGGTAAAAAGGGATATGCTTTCATTTTAGATGGAAAACAAAAAATAATTGCACATCCTCAAGAAAAATCTGGGGAAAAAGCAGCTGATTCTTGGGCGAAGAAAATTTATGAGGATAACCATGGTGCTTTTTCATATATGTATGATGGCAGCGAAAAACAAATGGTATTTGCTACAAATGTAAAAACAGGTTGGAAAATCGGTGGAACGATGTACTCAAATGAAATAATTGAAGCTGCGCAGCCTGTATTTTATAATATGTTAATTGTTATGTTCATTTCATTAGTTATAGGCGGAGCACTTATTTATTTTGTGACACTTTCTATAACGAAGCCATTAAAAAGATTAGTTGCCACTTCTAAAGAAATAAGTGAGGGAGATTTAACGCAAACAATCGAGATTCATTCTAATGATGAAATTGGCCAACTTGCAAAAGGATTCAATGAGATGACAGATGCATTGCGAACGTTAATTGGAAGAATTAATACTTCGGCTGGACATGTTGCAGCAGCATCAGAAGAGCTAACGGCAAGTGTAAGACAAGCGAGTGAAGCGACTGAGCAAATTACAATGGCAATGGATGAAATATCGAGCGGGGCAACAACGCAAACAACGAGCGTAGAAAATGGTGCAATGTTATTATTTGATGTAACAGAAGGAATTCAGCATGTAGCAAATAGTTCATCATCAATTAGTACCGCTTCTGCTCATACTCGTGAAAAAGCAGAAGATGGCGGGAAACTAGTCGGAAAAACAGTAAATCAAATGCAGTCTATTGCAGAATCTGTTTCACAAACAGATGAAGTTATACAGTTGCTAAATAATAAATCAAAACAAATTGGTGACATACTAGAAGTCATTCAAAATATTGCAGATCAAACGAATCTTCTAGCTTTGAATGCGGCAATTGAAGCTGCAAGAGCAGGAGAGCACGGAAGAGGATTTGCAATTGTTGCAGATGAAGTACGTAAATTGGCGGAGAAGTCTAGTGTATCTTCTAGTGAAATTAGTAAATTAATATGTGAAATACAAGATGACATGAGTAAGACGGTAAAATCTATGGGGCATGTAAATGAAGAAGTTCAATCTGGACTTGTTATTGCGAATGAAACGAAGCAAAACTTTACTGAGATTTTACTATCTACAAATGAAATTGCAGATCAAATTAAAACGATGGTTGAAACGGCTAATGGGATGTCAAGAGGTGCAAATGAAGTGTCTATTTCAGTAGGTCAAATTGCAATGACAGCACAGAACAATGCGACGAGTACTCAAAACGTTGCAGCATCAGCAGAAGAACAACTAGCGTCCATTGAGGAGATTAGTTCGGCGGCTGGTACATTATCTCAAATGGCTGAAGAGTTACAAGGGTTAATTGAAAGATTTAAAGTGTAACAGAGGACAGACTACTCCAAAATAGCAGTATGCGATTTTGGAGTAGTCTGTTTTTATTATGTAACATGAAATGGGATAGAGAGTATTTTTATGATGTTTAAAGGTATATCATGTATAATATTTGTCGAAAAATAGAGGTATTTGTTTGCTTTGTGTATAATTATAATCGTATAAAATGCAAATAAAGGAGATTACTATGGGAGTTTATTGGGGTACCAAAAGACATTCTTGGCTTAGTTATGTCTCATTTTGGTTAAGTATTTCATTTTTTATTGTCTTTTTAATTGAAGTGTTTATTTTAAAAACACTTTCGAATAGTTCGGTGCAAATTGTTAAATATTTTTATTTTATACTTGTACCAGTAAACATCTTTCTTAGTTTAAAGTTACTCTTTAAGAAGAATGAAAAGAAAGCATTACCTATTTTTAGTTTCATTGTATCATTATTATTTACAATTTTAATACTAGTATTAGCGTTAGTAGCTACGGGGAAATTCTTTTAAGGGGAGTGATAAAAGTCACTCTTCTTTTTTGTTATTGTAAGGAAATACTAAGCGGAGGATGGACAAAGAGTGCATTTACTTATGTTTGATATGATTGGAAAGCGTTAGAAGCATATTAAGAAATATAATGAGAGACAATTCATATAATAATGAAGAGAATCAGGTGTTTTACATGCAATTATGAAGCAAATGAATACGGTAAAAACGACGATATATGGTACAATACATATGGATAGTGATAGAGATAAAGGGTATATAAAATACTCATCGTTTTTTAGTAAGAGAGGGGTTATCTTATGCTATACGAGGATTTGATGACATTATTTCAAGCAGCTCCGAAAGAAGAAGGTAGAGGCGGCTGGAAATATATAATCCAGGAACGAAATGATAAATATGAAATTGTTGATGAACTGTTGAAAAATCAAATGAGTGTTGAATTGTATTTTAATGAATATGATGAGGTGAAAATCACTTTATATAAAGATGGAATGCCTATTTCTACTATGCAAAGAATTGCGATTTCAAAAGTTGAATTAGACGAAGAGGAAGAAGGAATTCAATTCGTTTTAGAACGTATGCCTAGTCGGATGATTCGGTTGCAATTAAAGCCATATTTAGCACTCGAAATGGGGCCGTACTGGGAAGTATGCGATGATTGTGAATGAACATAAAAGAAGCATCCGATAACATGGATGCTTCTTTTATGTTTTTTGAAGTTGTTTAAAAGCAATAATTGGCAGTAAAATGATGCTGACCCATCCAATTATAGGATATAGAATGTGGAGTAATTCACTGTAACCAATGTAACTAAAGCAATAACTAATTAGTAAAATGAAGAAAATAATATTGTTACTTTTCCATCCGGTGATGGATTGCATTTGTTTTGTCATTCCGAACACATTACCAACTAAAGTTGTGAACACTTCACCGAAAATGATAAGAACAAAGAAAAAGTGAAAAGTTGCATTGAATTTTCTTATGACTTCAGCCATTGGGATATTATATTGATAAAATTGATCGACTGATAAAATAGCTAAATGGCTACATAATAAAATTAAAGAAAGTCCTGCACCGCCTAAAATACCGCCCCATAAAATGGCCTTTCGATCCTTTACTTCACTGGCTAACGGGACGAGAACGCTTTGGGCGAGAGAAAGATTTAAGGCGACATATGTAATAGGACTAGTAATCCACTTCATATTCCAGCTTTCTGCAGGAATAGTGTCACTAATAGGAGTTGTACCGTGAAAAAAAGTTGTAATAGCAAGTCCGATAATAAAAATCATCATAATAGGTACGACAAGTGTATTAACTTCAAAAACCCCTTGTAATCCGCGACTACCTATAATCAGACAGGCGATCAATATAATGAAAATACCAAGTTGTCTTGGTAAACGAAGTTGCTCTTCAAATACCGCCCCAGCTCCTGATAACATAACGCTCGTTACACCAAATAATACGAGTAATAATAGTGTGTTTACAACATTGCCAAATACATCCCCAAATAAATATTTGTTAAATTCTTGTGCTGAAAATGCACCGATTTGTGATGAAAGTAACATCATCTTTGTGCCAAGCCAAATAAAAAAAAATCCACTTACACATATGCCAATTGTTCCATATAATCCGTTCACTGTAAAAAATTCAACGATTTCTCGTCCAGTAGCAAATCCAGCTCCAACGACTGTTCCAATATAAGTAGCAGCGACCTTCTTTGCTACTTGCCATTGTTGATTGTCCATGTTATCCCTCTTTCTACTACGATGAGCTTGATTTACTATTATGCATATGTATGAGCTTGGACAATTAGACGTATGAAGTGTTTGAAAACATACATGAATTAAAAGATATTAGGGAAGTATTAAAGGTGTTAAAACTTTGTTACATATGAGCCAATCGTTCGAAAGGATAGGAAATGTATGGTAACATGTAACTAGGTTATGAAAAGATAAACATTATGAAATGATAAGAGGAGTGGATTGTATGAGTACGAAAACAAATGTTGTTGAAGTATTAAACAAGCAGGTAGCAAACTGGAATGTGTTATATGTAAAACTACATAATTATCACTGGTATGTGACAGGACCACACTTCTTTACGTTACATGAGAAATTTGAAGAGTTTTACAATGAAGCTGGAACAAATATTGATGAATTAGCAGAACGTATTTTAGCGTTGGAAGGTAAACCGCTAGCGACAATGAAAGAATATCTTGCAACATCTAGTGTGAGTGAAGGGACAAGCAAGGAATCTGCAGAAGAAATGGTGCAAACATTAGTGAATGATTACTCTGCACTTATTCAAGAATTAAAAGAAGGTATGGAAGTTGCTGGCGAAGCTGGCGATGAAACATCAGCAGACATGTTGTTAGCGATTCATACAACATTAGAACAACATGTATGGATGCTAAGTGCGTTCTTAAAATAAATATAAGTATATAAAGAAAAAAGTCGTTGAAAAATTCTTTCAATGGCTTTTTTTGTCATTTTTCAGTTTTCTTTTATGCTATAATATAGTAAAAAGGAGGCGATGCGATGTTTCGCTTTTTCAGAACTGGAAAAGAAGAGCGTGAAATTACGAAAGATGAATTAGAACAAGCGATGGCTAAGTTTCTAGAAACGAATGCTAATATCGTTTATACAGTATTAGTAAATGATGATTATACAGTAAATTATGATTTGTTAAAGCCGTATTTACTTGCATTTCCAACAAATAGTTTTCTTATTACGAAGGAAACGCTTGAGGTATTTGAACATACAGAAGAAAATCTAAACCTAGTTAAAGAAATTGATATCGTACAAAAAGCAGTAGATCAGTACGTAACAGAAAAAGAAATGTTTCCACTTGTTGAAGGTAGTGAAGAGCGTCTTATATGCGGGATGAAATTAGGGCCGTATTTAAATCGTATATTAAAAAGAGACCTATATATTTCAGAAAAACATTATTTAGTTTCAAGTAAACCGGACAGAAAAAAACAAAAGAGTGGGTAGATGTATTGAGAACAACAATAAATATATTGTTGTCTTTTTTTGTTTTTAAAAATATTGATTTTTCTGTTTATTAAACTTTATACTAAACTTATTGGACGAAGAGAAGTAATGATTAAGTATTGTTAGCGTGAGTTATATACAGTGATTACAGAATGGTATAAAGGTTTGAAAAATAAATATTATAAAAGATTACGGGGGAATGGATGTATGAAAAATAGTATGACTTACATTCAATTATTAAATGAAACGTTACATTGTTACGCAAATAAAGGGAGTTTGGAAGCGTACACTTATATAATGGAGCATGCTAAAGGTGTAGTGGGGAATAAAGCGCAAATATATAATTTTAAATATGCGCTAGCGAGTGCAGCGGGGCTTGAAGAAGAAGCGTTACAGATAATGAAGGAAGCTATTATAGACAATGGATTTTGGTACGGAAATGAGTATTTAATTTCGGACGATGATTTAACACCACTACATAAATTTGAAGAGTTTCATAAAATGGTTCAATTATGTAAAGAAAGAGAAGAATTAGCAAAGAAAACAGAACGAGCAGACGTGAAATATTTAGACAGCAATAAAGAAGGAAAACTATTCATTGCAATGCACGGGGATCAAGAAAATATAGAAATAATAGAACCATATTGGAAATCTGTTTTGACACAAGATTATACGTTAGCTTTACCACAATCTTCGCAAATTCAGTTTTCAGATGGATTTGTTTGGGACGATATACATAGAGGGAAAGAAGAATTAAAAGAGCATTACGTTACGTTTATAGAAAATCATACAGTAGAAAGTGTAATAATTGGTGGTTTTTCTGCTGGCGCAAGAGTAGCTTTGTATACAATTTTACAAAAAGATATAGATGTAGATGGTTTTATTTTTGTGGCGCCGTGGCTTCCAGAGATTGAAGAATGGAATGAGTTGTTGGGAGTGCTACAGAATAAAAATATAAAGGGATATATAGTGTGCGGGGATCAAGATGAAGATTGTTTCGAATGTACGCAGCAATTTGTACAATTATTAAGAGATAAGAATATAGAACATGAGTTTAAAGTTGTACCCAATTTAAATCATGATTATCCTAAGGGTTTTGATGAACTATTAAAAGAAGCTATTGAATATATAGACGACAAAAATAATAAGTAGTAAAAAAGGGAGATACATCATAATTGATGTATCTCCCTTTTGTCATTATAAATGAAAAGCATTTGCTAGTAAGCGATAAGAATTCAATTTATCTTCAAATCGATGAGTAATTGTGACAATCATAAATTCATCAGTATTGTACGCTTTGCTTAAGTTTACGATTTGTTCTTTCACAGAAGATGGATCACCGACGATCATACGTTGACGATTTTCTTTTATACGGAATAAATCATAAGCGCTGTATGAATAATTTTGTGCAGTTTCGATAGAAGGAGTACCAGTTGTACGCTTTCCTTGTTCTAGTAATAAGATTGATAAATCTAAACTAGAAGCAATTTTTTCCGCCTCTTCATTCGTTTCTCCGCAAATAACAAAAATAGAGACGATTGATTTTGGTTTATCTCCTAAATAAGAAGGTTGGAACTGTTCTTGATAAGCATTCATTACTTCAGGGCCACCGTATCCGTTAATGAACTGTGCGAATGCAAAAGAAGCACCTTGTTTTGCGGCAATCATTGCACTCTCTCCGCTAGAACCAAGCATCCACATCTCGGGAGATGTTGGAATGACAGGAGTAGCCTTTAAATTTGCATAATGATGGTTTTCTGGTACTTGATCATGTAAGTACATTGCAACATCTGCAATTTGTTCTGGGTATTGATCAAGTGAGACCATTTTGCCTTCTTGAAGTGCGCGAGTTGCAATTGGCATACCACCAGGTGCTCTGCCGACACCAAGATCAATACGATTTGGATAAAGCGCTTCTAAAACACGGAAATTCTCAGCCACTTTATATGGGCTATAGTGTGGCAACATAACACCACCTGAACCCACTCTCATACGATCTGTTTTTGCTGCAATATGTGAAATAAGTATTTCAGGACTTGAACCAGCAAGGCTGACAGAGTTGTGATGCTCAGATACCCAAAAACGTGTGAATCCTAATTTTTCAACTTCTTGTGCAAGTGTAACTGTATGTGAAAAAGCTTGGGCTGCTGTACTACCATCTGAAATAGGGGATTGGTCTAACACACTTAATTTGATCATAGAATATACCTCGCAATCTTAATGTACATCCTATTATATATTTACTTACGAAAAATGCGTAATAAAATGCTCAAAATAAAAAATGGATAAACCACTTATCCACTTTTAACGAGGAAAGCCTCGTTCATAATGATTCATTTCGACTAAATTTAATATATATTCGTAGTTATCAATCTCAAGTTTTAGTTGTTCACGCTCTTTTTTAGATAGTTGTTTACTACTAAGTTTGTTGCATAGTTGGTGTTTCTTTCCTTCTAAATACTTCTTTGTAGCGTTGTAGTCGTAAGTTTGTTTCATTTTCAACCACTCCTTCTTTGCCGTTGCTATATTATACGAAGCGTGATGAGGTGTGAAAGCTAACTCTTATGTACTTTTAGTGAATATTTCACTTGCTATGTTGTTATGTTTATAGGAATTTATGAATAAAATGCACTAAACCACTAATGCCCATTTTATCCCGCATTAACGGGGAGTAAAACTCCCCATAAATGCCTGATTGGTTCAACTAATAATCAGTGGAGGAAGAATCTCCCGCTAATTATAGTTTCACTTTATGAAGTAAGGGGTGGAATTGTGCAGAAAGATATAATGTATAACACTGAGATGGATGAAGTGTTGAAAGTTATAAATAAAGGGTTAAAGAAGACGACTCGTCCGAAGCAAATTATAGTAGTAGGAGCCGGTATGGCTGGGTTGGTTTCGGCGTCTTTGTTAAAAACTGCAGGACATGAAGTGAAGATTTTTGAAGCAAACAACCGGGTAGGTGGTCGTATAGAAACGATTAGAATGGAAGATACCGGATTATATTTGGATGTTGGAGCAATGAGGATTCCGTATTCGCACACATTAACGATGGCATATATAAGAAAATTTGGGCTACAGGTAAGCCCTTTTATTAATAGAAATGAGACAGATATCGTTTATGTAAATGGCCGAAAAACGACATTAAAACAATATGAAAAAGATCCAAGTATATTAAAGTATCCTGTGGAAATGAATGAAGTCGGGAAAACGTCAGAGGAGCTATTATTACTAGCAGTGCAGCCTATTATAAATTTTATAAAAAAGAACCCAGAGAAAAATTGGGATATAGTAGTAAAGGATTTTGGGAGATACTCTACAGGACAATTTTTAAAGTATCATCCTTATCAATATAATACTTACTTTTCACCAGTAACAATCGAGATGATCGGTGTTTTATTAGATTTAGAAGGTTTTTTGGAAAGGTCATTTGTTGAGACGTTACGCTTTTTATATATTATGCAAGAGGAGAGTGGCTTTTGTGAAATAGTAGGAGGGAATGATAGATTACCAAAGTCATTTTTACCACAATTAGAAGAAAACATTATATATAATCAAAAACTAATGAAGCTACAACAACACGATAATGGTGTAACAGCTTTTTATCGAAACGAGGAAACTTTTGAATATAGTAGTATTACAGGGGATTTAGTTATTATTACAATTCCATTTTCGACAATGCGCTTTGTGGAAGTAGATCCATTTGATTCTATATCTCATGAAAAATGGAAAGCAATTCGTGAATTGCATTATATGCCAGCAACGAAAATAGGAATTCAATTTAAAAGTCGATTTTGGGAAAAGCAAGGACAATTAGGTGGCAGAATTATAACGGATTTGCCAATTCGTTACGCTTATTATCCAAGTCACGGAATTGGAGAGAAAGGCCCTGCTATGATGTTAGGAAGCTATACATGGTCTTATGATGCGTTGTTATGGGATGGCTTATCAAAAGGTGACCGTATTTATTATACATTACAAAACTTGGCAACAATATTAGGCGGTCAAGTATATGATGAGTTCATGTCTGGCATATCAAAAAGTTGGACATTGGATCCATATGCACTTGGAGGATTTGCGCTATTTCAGGCAGGTCAAGAATCCGAACTACAACCAGTTATTATAAAACCAGAGGGGAGATTATACTTTGCAGGTGATCATACAACGTTATATCACGGATGGATACAAGGTGCAATTGAATCGGGCGTTCGTGTAGCGGTAGAGGTGAATGATTAAAATGTGTAAAATTCAGAAATTTCTTTACTGTATAGTTTAAGGTGGATATTATTATATATAAAAGAATTAAAAGGAGTGTTGAAAGTGAATCCGTTATTATTCGATTTTCCTTCTGAATTTTATACTGAAAGGCTATTTATTCGAATGCCGAAACCAGGTGACGGTAAAGCTGTATACGATGCAATTCAAGCTTCTATGAAAGAATTAAAACCATGGATGGTTTTTGCACAAAAAGAGCAAACAGAGGAAGAAGTAGAAGTGAGCATTAGAAAATCGCATATTCAATTTTTGCAGCGTGAGGATTTAAGATTGCTAGTTTTTTCGAAAGAAACAGGTGAATTTATTGCATCAGCTGGATTACATCGTATTAATTGGGATATACCTCAATTTGAAATTGGGTATTGGATTGATTCAAGGTTTAGTGGAAAGGGTTATATGCTAGAGGCTGCAAAGGGTATAATGGATTATGCTTTTTCTGAGCTGAAAGCAAACCGCGTAGAAATTCGATGTGATTCTTTAAATAAGAAGAGTAGAGCGATACCTGAGAAATTAGGATTTAAGTTAGAAGGTACATTGGAAAGTGCGAGTGTAGCGGTAGATGGAAATGGATTAAGGGATATGTGTGTATTTGCCATGACTAGAAATACATATGAAAAAGAAGAGCTGTAAAGAAACAGCTCTTCTTTTTGTGTATTATGGTACAGGATGTCCATTAGAGCTTTCGAAAATTGTAAACCATTGTTGACGATCTAAATTAACTTTTGTAGCAAGAGCGGCTGTTTTAACACGATCTAGTTTACCAGATCCAACGATTGGCATCATGTTAGCAGGATGAGCAAGCAGCCATGCATACATAACTGTATCGATGCTAGTAACATCTAGTTCAGTAGCAACCTTTTGTAACGTTTCACGTACACGTACGGCACGTTCTGATTGACCAGTAAAGATTTCTCCGCCAGCAAGAGGCGACCAAATCATAGGATTGATTCGCTTTTCTTGGCATAAATCAATTGTCCCTTTTTCGAAATGTTCAAGCTGCATCGCAGATACTTCAATTTGATTTGTAATGAGCGGGAAATCTAAATAAGAACTTAACATATTAAACTGTGAAGGTAAAAAGTTAGATACACCGAAGTGACAGACTTTTCCTTCTTGCTTTAAGCGTGAGAACGCTTCTGCTACTTCATTTGGATCCATAAATGGATCAGGGCGATGAATGAGCAGTACATCAATATAATCTGTATGTAAGTTTTGTAATGAGTCTTCCGCGCTTTTTATTATATGTTCAGCACTAGTATTGTAGTGCGCAACATATCGCTCTGGAAATTTTGGTGATGGGGGAGCGATTCCACATTTTGTGATAATTTGCATGTCTTCGCGTAAGGAAGGCTTGAGTTGTAACGCTTCTCCAAATAATCCTTCACACGTATAGCCGCCATAAATATCAGCATGATCGAAAGTAGTAATTCCCATATCCATACAAGCTTCCATAAAAGAAAGTAACTCATGCTTTGTCATATTCCATTCTGCTAAACGCCAAAAACCTTGAATAATACGAGAAAATTCTAGTGTTTCGGCCATTTGAACTCGTTCCATTATAAGTACCTCCTTGATGAATGAATCATTTTTTGAAAAGGCTTTCTTGCTACATATTATTATATAGTTACAGTATCGTACATACAACAAATATGTTTTGCTACAAAAACGATTTTCTCTATATGCTATAATGTAGAAACATATAGCTATAAGGAGATGTAATGGATGATTCCAGTAACAATATTAACGGGTTTTCTAGGGTCAGGAAAAACGACATTATTAAATCGTATTTTATCAGAGAATCACGGTCAGAAATTAGCAGTGATCGTAAATGAAATAGGGCAAATTGGTATTGATAATCAGTTGATTATGAATGTAGAAGAAGAGATTATGGAGATGACGAATGGATGTTTATGTTGTACTGTACGTGAAGATTTACTCGTCGCTTTAAAACAATTACTGGACGTAAAAGCAGAAGGGAAAATGGATTTTGATGGATTAGTAATTGAAACGACTGGTCTTGCAAATCCAGGTCCGATTATTCAAACATTCTTTCTAGATCCTGTTATTCAATCTGCATACCAAATTAACGGCGTTGTAACAGTAGTAGATAGTTATCATATACATAAACATTTTGAAAAAGGACTAGAAGCAAAGGAACAAATTGCATTTGCTGATGTCGTTTTAGTAAATAAATTAGATTTAGTGGGTGAAAGTGAAAAGGAAAATCTCTTGCGGGAACTGCAAGGTATTAACCCAACTGCAAAGTTAATCGAGGCGACTAACTGTGATGTGGATATTCAATCGTTACTACAAATTCAGACGTTTAAAACGAAAGATACGTTACAAATTTATCCCCATACAGAGCATAATCATCTAGAAGGTGTAAAATCGTTTGTACTGCGTGAAGAACGTCCGTTAGATTTACAAAAACTAAATGAATGGATGTCAGCTGTCGTTCAAGAACTAGGTGAATATTTATATCGCTACAAAGGAATTTTATCGATTGATGGAGTAGATAAACGTATCGTTTTCCAAGGTGTGCATACATTGTTTGCTGCATCATACGATAGAGAGTGGCAAGAGGGCGAAGAACGAGTAAGTGAAGTCGTGTTTATCGGAAAAGATATTAATAAAGAATGGTTCCAAGAACATTTTGAGGAGTGTGTGAAATAAGTCTGCATATATTGCAGGCTTATTTTTTGGAATTAACTAAGTACCCTATGGAAAAATGCTAGATTGCAAAAGACGAAGGATAATAAAAAGCCCGTTTTCACAGGCTTGTATGTTCATCTAATAGTAACTCCATTACAACACCTACAACTGGACCTTCGTCATCAATATCACCATTTAAACGGAAACCAAATGACTCGTATAATCCCATTGCGAGTTTGTTGTCTGGATGTAAACTTAAATAAATTATTTTACATTCAAATTTATCTTGTAAGAATTGAATGAGTATGCGAAGGAAACGTTTTGCGTATCCTTTTCCTTGATATTGCTCGTCAATCATAAAGCGATCTAACCACACACTTTTACGTTTTTCCCAATACCATCCATACATTGCGTATCCTACTAGTGTTTCTCCATCATATAAACCTACTGACGTTCCGTTTCCCTCATATAATGCTTCTGCTAGAGAAAACGCATTGCTTTCAATAAATTGCTGCTGGTCTTTTGCGACGTTTAAAGCAGCTACCGAACGCCAATTTTTTGCTGTAACTTCACAAATGTGAAGAGTCATAATTCCAACTCACCTTCTAAATTAATATAGCTTAAAAGCTAATATGGATAATTTTACTTGTTATTTTGGTCAAGTCAAGTAAGAACAAATAAAAAAGAAGCTGAATGACATATTCAGCTTCTTTTAAAAATTTGATTAGTTAGTAGCTTCTTTTAATGTATTTACGTTTTCTTCCATTAAAGTGAAGTAATCTTTATTATTTTTCGCATCGTCTTCAGAAATAGTAGCTAAGTGATTTAAGCGTAAAATTTTTGTACCCGTCTCTTTTTGAATTACGGACGCTACCTTTGGTGTAGAGAATGTTTCAAATAAAATATATTGTAGATTATGTTCTTTTACTGTTTTTGTAATGTCAGCAAGCTGTTTTTGAGATGGTTCATCAGAAGCTGAAATACCAGCGATAGCAATTTGTTTCAGGCCATAGCGTTGTTCCCAGTATCCATAAGCTGCGTGAGAAACTAAAATATCTTTCGTTTTTGCATTCGCAACTGCTGCTTTAAATTGATCGTCTAAATCAGTAAATTTTGTTTGAAGTGCTGCGAAGTTTTTTTCGAACTCTTGTTTATGATCAGGTTGTAATTCTACAAGTGCATTTTTAATTTTTTCTGCCTGTTTCATTGCTAAAGTAGGATCTAACCAAATGTGTGGGTCTTTATCGTGATGATGTTCATCCTCTTTATGACCGTCTCCGTGATCATGATGCTCTTCTTCAGTAGAAGTACGCAGTTCAATACCTTTTGATGCATTTACAATTTTAACATTTTCTTTTTGTAATGCTTTTTCCATTTTTTCAGCAAATGGTTCTAATTCAGCACCGTTATAAACGAATAAATCTGCTTTTGCAACTTTTACTGTTTGTTTTTGACTTGGTTCAAATGTATGTGAATCTGCACCAGGTGGGTAAATCGCTTCAACAGTTACATAGTCGCCACCAATTTTTTTTGCAAAATCTGCAAGAGGAAAAATAGTAGTATAAACAGTTAGCTTTCCGTCTTTCTTGGCATTACCTTCTTTTTTATTTGAGCAGCCAGTAAAAATTAAAGTGAAAATAAGTAAGAATGAAAATATAGTCAATCTTTTAGGCATGAAGTTCTCCTCTTTTCTTTTTTTACGGATATATTTTCCCCAATTATAGAAGAAAAATATCATTTTAATGCAAAACGGAATAATTACGTTTTAGTTTGCGAACTTAGTATAATACATCTTTTATAAAGTTGCAATAAATAATAATCATTCCGATTTGTTTTTGTTATAAAGTTGTCAAATTTGGATGTATTATTTTTAGGAATGCATGCATATGTGACAACGCTACGTTCATATATTTGAAAGGAGGGTGTAGAGGGGGATGAGTGTTTGGGTTACTTAATGGAAGCTATTTTATTGATATTAGCGGTAGTATTACCATTAGCATTAGTCTTAATTTTTTTAAGAAGATTAATAAGTAATTTAGGAGATGCATCAACAGTAACAAAATTGCGAGAGAAAGATGAGAAAAAAGAGTGAGTAAAGCACTATGCGTACGCATAGTGCTTTACTTGTGGTAAAATGAGAGCAGGAAACTCCTAAAAGTTGTATTTTACTGAAGGAGAGAAAAGTAAAATAAGAGGTATATGCATATATGAATAAGCGAACAGCGTTAGTACTTGGTGCAAGTGGTTTAGTTGGACAAGAGATAACGCGTCTATTACTTGAATCAGATTACTACGATTCGGTTACTATTTTTGTAAGGGAACCAATGCAATGGCAACATGAAAAGTTACAGCAAAAGCAAATAGATTTTTCGATGTTAGAGGAATATAAAGAGTTTTTTGCTGTAGATGACGTATTTAGTTGTCTAGGAACAACAATCAAAAAAGCAAAAACAAAGGCAAATTTCAAAAAGGTAGATTATGAATATACGTTACGAGCTGCTTGTTTAGCTGAAAAACAAGGGGTACAAAATTTCCTTGTTGTGTCTTCAATGGGAGCAAAACCTAAATCGTTTTTCTTTTATTCGCAAGTTAAAGGGAGAATGGAAGAGGAATTACAAAAGTTAGTCATTGGTGGTATTCACATTTTTAGGCCATCTTTATTAGTAGGAAATCGACAAGAATTTCGTTTCGGTGAACGAATGGCTGAAAAGTTATCTCGTATCATTCCTTTTATATTTAAAGGGGCTTTCAAAAAGTATAAACCTATTTCAGCTAAAGATGTGGCGAAAGGAATGTATATAACTGCATTGCGAGAAGAATCGGGTATCCATATTTATAATTCAAATGAAATTACAACGATAGAATAAATAAAACCGAGAAGAATGACTTCTCGGTTTTATTTATTTGTAATGATTTTCCCCGGTGCTCGTTTGTATTGATACGGTTCTTCTAACTCAAAGCTAAGTTCATTGGCGGCTATTCTTGGAAAGTAAGGATTGCGAAGTAACTCACGTCCGATAAAAATTAAATCTGCTTCGTTATTATTTAAAATTTGTTCTGCCTGTACTCCAGTCGTAATCAAACCAACAGCCCCAGTTGCAATGTTAGCATGTTCTTTAATATGTTTAGCATATTGCACTTGATACCCGGGATATACATCGATGTGTGCCGGAACAACAGCTCCAGAACTACAATCAATTAAATCTACTCCTTGTTCTTTCATCAAGTTTGTATATGGAACGTAATCTTGAACCGTTAAACCGTCAGGATGATAATCGTTTGCTGAAATACGAACAAATAACGGTCCGTTCCAAACTTCATTTATTGAGTCAATGATTTCACGTAAGAAACGATAGCGATTTTCAGGTGAACCTCCATATTCATCAGTCCGTTTATTAGAAAGTGGAGAAAGAAATTCATTAATAAGATAACCGTGAGCGCCGTGTATTTCAATAACGTCAAATCCAGCTTGTTTGGATCGCATTGCAGCCTCTTGAAAAGCTAATATGGTCTTTTTTATTTGCTGTATACTCATTTCTACTGGGATTTTCATAGTTTCATTAAACGGAATTGCGGATGGAGCGAGAGCATCCGTTTTTAATTCAGCTTTTCTTCCGGCGTGAGCAAGTTGAATGGCGGCTTTTGCGCCGTTATCATGTATAAAAGTTGTCGTTTTATGTAAGCCTTCAATTAGGCTATCATCCCATATACCTAGGTCTTTATTAGAAATTCTTCCTTCAGGTAACACGGCTGTTGCTTCGATCATAACTAAACCAACTTGACCAGCAGCTCTTGTTCCGTAATGAACGTGATGGAAATTAGTTACTTGGCCATCCTCGTTTTCTGATGAATACATGCACATAGGTGACATAACGATACGGTTTTTTAATGTAACGTCCTTAATTGTATAAGGTGAAAAAAGTTCAGAATTCATCCAATAGCCTCCTAGATTTAATTTTCTTACATTTTATCATTCTTGTTTTTGTTTCCCTAATAAAACGCTTATACGAAAAATTTTGTCTATTCGTGTTACAATAATTAATATGAATTGAATTGGAGGATGACATATGTACCAGGCTTATTATGAAAGTGAATTAGGCTTGCTGGAAATTACAGCGAACGATAAAGGAATTACGTCTGTTATATTTGTTGATGAGAGACAAGAAGAACATAAAAATGAAATGATAGATCAATGTATAAATGAGCTAGATGAATATTTTAAGGGGAAAAGAAGAGAGTTTACGGTCCCACTGTCTGCTGAGGGAACAGCATTTCAAAAAAATGTATGGGATGTGCTCTATACTATCCCTTATGGCGTAAGTGCTTCATATTTAGATATTGCAGAGAAGGTCGGAAATACGAAAGCTGTACGAGCGATAGGAGGAGCAAATAGTCGTAATCCAATTTCAATTATCGTTCCGTGTCATCGTGTAATAGGAAAGAGCGGGAAGCTTGTTGGGTATGCGGGCGGTTTATGGAGGAAAGAGTGGTTATTAAATCACGAAGGTATTTTGAAATGACGTATGGATGGGAAGAGGGATTGTTTTGAAATGTATAAATTGTGGGCAAATTTGCGAGGGAGATCGGTTGAATTGTGAAAGTTGCCAGCGGACTTTGCATACTGAACAAGGTGAAGGATGCTCGCTAATAGACAAGGAATTAGAAGTATATGTAGGTAGACAATATCGGTATTACAAAAGGAAATGGGAACTTGAGGATAAGCGGATTGCTAGGTGGAGCTGGAATGGTTGGGCTGCTATTTTCAATGTGGGTTGGCTTGGATATCGTAAGTATTATGTATCTGCAGCATTATTTTTACTGTTATTAGTAGCATGTGATGCGTTTTCTTATTATATGGGCTTCAACGTAGCATTACCAATCATTAATATGGTGCCTCTTACGTTTCTGTTACTCATTTTTATTCTGTTTGGGATGGGGATTTTTGCAAATGGATTATATTATCAATTTGCAGAAAGACGTATATATCGAATAAAAGCACGGGGAATTCAAGATGCATCGGTTGAAAACTATCTCATTCGTGATAGTGGTGGAACGAGTAATGTAGGAGCGACAATCGTTACGATTTTAGCGGTTGCTAGTATCTTTTTCAGCCATTTCTTTTTCCCGACAGATCGAGATATTATTCAAAAAGTTCGTACAAGCTCGCTTTATGAATATCCGTTCTTTTCCATTGGTGAATCGTTTGAAAGTTACTTTAGAAATCCAGGTTGGATATATTATCGTGGAACGGAAGGATTAGAATTAGTAGAATTCCAAGGGGTTAGTCCTGATATGCCAAGGAAGAAGGTGAAAATCCAATTTGTTGTTGATTATAAATTGGGTGAGATTGAGCCGTACTCACTTACGATTAACGGCGAATCTAAAAATGAGGAAGAATTTTTGAAGATAATGGACGAAATATTTAAAGTTCAAAACCCATTTGATATAGAGGATGGATTACAAGTAAAAGAAATAGAAAAAGAAGTGGATAGAAGAGTGTTCTATCAGCTTCTTTTTTTACTGTACAAAAATAATATTTGAAATAATCTGAATCTTTTGTATAATAATATATATTATACTGGCTTTCATTTATACATATAGATTGGGGGAAGGAAGAATGAAAAGAAAAGTAACAATGATTGCTGCAGTTGCATTATCGACTAGTGTATTAGTTGCAGGTTGCGGAAATGGGGAGAAGGCATCTACAACGAAGAAAGAAGCAGGTAAGGGAGCAGCAGAGAAGCAAGTATTAAACTTACTAGAAACAGCAGAAATTCCTTCAATGGATACGTCAAAATCAACAGACTCTGTATCATTCCGTGCCTTTGTAAATGCAATGGAAGGGTTATATCGTTTAGATAAGGATAATAAACCAACTCCAGGTATGGCAAAAGATGTGAAGATTAGTGAGGATAAAAAGACATATACATTTGAATTACGAGACGCAAAGTGGTCTAATGGTGATTCGGTTCGAGCGCAAGATTTTGTATATGCATGGCAACGTGCATTAGATAAAGCTACGGCTGCTGAGTATGCATTTATTTTATTTGATGTAAAAAATGCACAGAAAGTAAATAAAGGAGAATTACCGCTAGATCAATTAGGAGTGAAAGCGAAGGATGATAAAACGTTAGTAGTAGAATTAGAACAGCCAGCACCATATTTCCTTGAGCTTACTTCATTCCCTACATTTTTCCCTTTAAATGAAAAATATGTGAAAGAACAAGGGGATAAATATGCATTAGAAGCAGATAAACTATTATATAATGGACCATTTACGATGAGTGAATGGAAACATGAACGAAGTTATCAGTTAAAGAAAAACCCTAATTATTGGGATAAAGATACTGTGAAGTTAGAAGAAATTAATGTAAATATTGTGAAGGAAACGAGCACGGGAGTAAACTTATATGATAGTGATCAAGCGGACCGTGTTATTTTAAGTTCTGAATTTGTTGATAAGTATAAAAAGAATAAGCCGGATGAATTTAAAACGAAGTTAGATCCACGTATGTATTTCTTACGTTTTAACCAGAAAAATGCAACGTTTAAAAATCAAAAAGTTCGTGAAGCGATTGATCTGGCATACGATAAAAAAGGAATTGCAAATGTTATTTTAAATGACGGATCATTACCAGCATATTTCTTAGTACCTGAGAAATTTACGACAGGACCAGATGGGAAAGATTTCCGTACTGTAAATAAAAATTTCCGTGACAGCAAAGATAATGCTGAAAAAGCAAAAAAATTATGGGAAGAAGCGAAGAAAGAGCTTGGCCAAGATACAATTACAGTAGAATTTCTAAATGATGATAACGGTAGCCGTAAAAAAGTGGGTGACTTTATTAAAGAAGAGTTAGAGAAAAATTTACCTGGTATTAAAGTGAATTTGAAACAACAACCATATAAGCAAAAGCTAGAGTTAGAAAAGAAATTTGAATATGAATTCTCATTATCTGCATGGAGTCCGGACTATCCAGATCCAATGACTTATATTGATATGTTTGTTACTGGAAGCTCATTTAATGAAATGGATTATTCTAATCCGAAGTATGATGATTTAGTAGCGAAATCAAAAGGAGAGCTATTAAAAGATGATAAAGCACGCTGGAATGCCCTTGCAGAAGCTGAAAAAATCTTAATTGGTCAAGATGCTGCCATTTCTCCTACGTACCAACAAAGTACGGCTTACTTAGAGAAGCCATACGTAAAAGGTATTGCGAATCATACGTTTGGTGGGGACTTCAGTTATAAATGGGCATATATTACAAAGAAATAGTATAATAAAAGATGAGTGAATTTTCGCTCATCTTTTATTTGTATAGGAGGAATTAGAGTTGTTAAAGGGAATCAATCATCTTTGTTTTTCAGTGTCTAATTTAGAAAAATCTATTATATTTTACGAAAAAGTACTAGAAGGAGAATTATTAGTTAAAGGGAGAAAACTTGCGTATTTTAATATATGTGGGGTATGGGTAGCACTTAATGAAGAAACACATATTCCGAGAAATGAGATTCATCAATCTTATACGCATATTGCGTTTTCAGTTGAACAGAAAGACTTTGAACGTCTACTGCAACGATTAGAAGAAAACGATGTTCATATTTTACAAGGAAGAGAACGGGATGTAAGGGATTGTAAGTCTATATATTTTGTTGATCCTGACGGCCATAAGTTTGAATTTCATTCAGGGACATTGCAAGACCGACTGAACTATTATAGGGAAGATAAGTCTCATATGACATTTTACTAAGGGGGGAAGAAGTTGTATGCGCTAGTAATTGGTGGAACAGGAATGCTAAAGAGAGTTTCTATGTGGCTTTGTGAGCAAGGATTTCATGTTTCTATTATTGGACGAGATAAAGTGAAATTAGAAAATGTTAAGCGAGAGAGTGCTGCGCCAGAAAGTATCACATGTCTTCCGTTAGATTATCATAATGATGACGATGTAAAGCTAGCTATTAAAAGCACAATTGTGCAGAATGGCCCAATAACATTAGTTGTCGCATGGGTACACGCAAGTGCGAAGGATACGTTGTCATTCATTTGTAGAGAAGTGGATTTGTCGTCTGAAACATACAACGTTTTTCATATTTTAGGTAGTAAAGCGTCGCGTATACCCGCACAAAAAATAGGTGGTACGCAATGTAGCTACCATAGAATAATATTAGGTTTTATATTAGAAGATACATACGGGAGATGGCTTACCCATGAAGAAATATCGGATGGGGTAATAAAAGGAATTGAGAATAAATGTGATGAATGGATTGTAGGACGAGTAGAACCGTGGGAATTGCGGCCAAAATGGTAAGGGGGAATGTGAAATGAAAACAACTGTATATGTAACAAGGCACGGTGAGACGGAATGGAATGTATCGAAACGAATGCAAGGGCGGAAAAATTCTGCTTTAACTGAAAATGGTATGTTACAAGCAAAGCAATTAGGAGACCGAATGAAAGATTTATCTATCCATGCGATCTATAGTAGTCCGAGTGAAAGAACCCTTCATACTGCAGAGTTAATAAAGGGCGATCGTGATATACCGATAATAGCGGATGAGCATTTCTATGAAATTAACATGGGTATATGGGAAGGACAGGCAATCGCTGATATAGAAAGGGAATACCCAGATGAAATACAATTGTTTTGGTATGAGCCACATCTTTTTCAGTCAACATCAGGAGAAAATTTTGAGTCTGTTTATAAAAGGGTAATTGAGGGGATACAGCTTCTTTTAGAAAAGCATAAAGGAGAAAGTATATTAATTGTTTCCCATGCGGCAGCGGCAAAACTACTTGTAGGACATTTTGCGGGTATTGAAATAGAAAATGTGTGGGATGATCCATTTATGCATAGTGCTAGTCTAAGTATAATAGAATTTGAAGAAGATAAAGGTGAAGTGAAGCAATTTGCAGATATAAGTCATTTTCAATGAACGTAAAAAAGGCCGCAAAACGGCCTTTTTTGGTTGGTATAAAAACTAGCAATTACGTTTTTTATACCAGAAGTGATCAAATTTCTTGTTTTTGCAAGATGGGAATTTATGTCCGCCTTTGCAATCATTCCATTTGTGTCCATTATCGTGACAGTCTCTATCATGATCACATGAATCATCGCACGAGTGACCGTCTCTATGCGGGAAGAATTCGCATTTTTTACAGAAACTTCGTTTTGTCCAGAAAAATTTCTTTTCAAAGCGTATGCATTTTGTAACGAAAGTACAATGTTTTCTGCGAGTACGTTTTGTAACTAAAACGCATTCTTTTCTACGAGTCACTTTCGTAACGAATGTCCATTTTTGAACGCGCACACGAGTACATTTTGTAACAAATGTCCATTTTTTTACGTGCGTACATTTTGTAACAAAAGTACAATGTTTCACGCGAGTACATCTTGTTCTTGGACATTTACCCCCAGTTGTACATTTACAACCTGTTGTACATCGATGATGAGAGAATTTATCATCATCGCACTCAAAAGTACTTGGATCTTGGTGTAAGAAATCCTCCATCCCAGCACTTTTGATTTCTTCAACAGCTTTTCTAATATCACGTTTCATAGAAATCCTCCTTATCATGTATTCAGGTGAAAAGGTATTCTTTTTCCTTAACATGATATGAGATATGACGTCTTTCTGAACAAGACAAGAGTGTAATTTTATATAAATGGATGATAGCGGATGTATGGACAAGACAAGGCGCATACATTGAATGAAGAGAACTGAGAAGGGATGATAAAACATGCTACCTTCATATGATTTTTTTATTCATCCAATGTACTTAGTGGAATTAAAAAAAGACATTTGGTCAGACAGTCCAGTGCCAGCAAAATTAACTTATGGAAAAAAGAAGTATGATATTGATATCGTATACCGGGGGGCTCATATTCGTGAGTTTGAGAAAAAGTCTTATCATGTTATGTTTTATAAACCGAAAAAATTTCAAGGTGCGAAAGAAATTCATTTAAATTCTGAGTTTATGGATCCGTCTCTCATACGAAACAAATTATCTTTAGACTTTTTTCATGATATTGGTGTACTTTCACCAAAATCACAACATGTATTTATAAAAATTAATGGTCAAATTCAAGGTGTATATTTACAGTTAGAATCAGTTGATGAAAACTTTTTGAAAAATAGAGGATTACCGGGTGGTTCTATTTATTATGCAATAGATGATGATGCGAATTTTTCTTTAATGAGTGAGAGAGATAAAGATGTTAAGACCGAGCTCTTTGCGGGTTATGAATTTAAATATTCGAATAAAAATAGTGAAGAACAACTGAGTGAATTTGTATTTCAAGCGAACGCTTTGTCGAGGGAAGTTTATGAAAAAGAAATTGGGAAGTTTCTACATGTTGATAAATATTTAAGGTGGTTAGCTGGCGTTATTTTCACACAAAACTTTGATGGTTTCGTTCATAACTATGCACTATATCATAACGATGAAACAAATTTATTTGAAGTGATACCGTGGGATTATGATGCAACTTGGGGGCGAGATGTACAAGGAAGACCACTTAATCATGAGTATATTCGCATTCAAGGCTATAACACGTTAAGTGCAAGATTGTTAGATATACCTGTATTTAGAAAGCAATACCGAAGTATTTTGGAAGAAATACTAGAAGAACAATTTACCGTTTCGTTTATGATGCCGAAAGTTGAAAGTTTGTGTGAATCGATTCGTCCTTATTTACTACAAGATCCATATATGAAAGAAAAATTAGAAACATTTGATCAAGAAGCTGATATGATCGATGGATATATAAATAAAAGAAGAAAGTATATACAAGACCACTTACATGAATTGGATTAATTTTGAAAGAGATTGGAACATTATCAATCTCTTTTTTTGTATAATAAAGATGTATCAACAAAACTGACTTACTATTCACTTAAAAGAGTATGGGGGATGTGGAAACATGACGGTAAAATGGATTGATTGGGTAAAACAAATACAAGCTATAGCCCAAGCGGGTTTAACGTATTCTAAAGATGTGTATGATATAGAGCGTTTCCAACAATTACGGGATATTACGATTTCAATGATGTCACATTATACAAAGACAGATTGGGAAATAATAGAGAAGTTATTTGCAAGTGAGACAGGCTATCAAACACCTAAAGTTGATATAAGAGCAGTCATTTTTCAAAATGAAAAACTATTATTTGTGAAAGAAAAAAGTGATGGGAAATGGGCATTGCCAGGTGGATGGGCCGATATCGGTTATACGCCAACGGAAGTAGCAGCAAAAGAAGTTTTAGAGGAGACGGGTTATGAAGTAGATGATTTTAAGCTATTCGCTATATTTGATAAAGAAAAACATCAACCATCGCCTTCAGCAACACATGTATATAAAATTTTTATTGGCTGTAAGATTGTTGGTGGTGAAAAGAAAATTAGTATTGAAACAGAAGATGTGGAGTTTTTTGGTGAGAATGAATTGCCTAATTTATCGATTGCTAGAAATACAGAAGAGCAAATTAAAGAAATGTTTGCCTACATGAAAGAACCTCAAAAAGAAACATTAATAGATTAATAATGCCTATGCCGATGATATTGTTGAAATAAAGATATTGGCAGAATGCAACCTTTATGTAATAATGGGATGGTATGTGAAGAAAAAAGGAGATAGAAAATAAAATGTTAGCAAGCATAATAGATCAGTTATTGCAATTTTTTGCAAGCCTAGGTTACTTTGGAGTAGCGCTAGCTTTAATGATTGAAATTATCCCGAGTGAAATTGTACTTTCGTATGCTGGATTTTTAGTAGCGGATGGAAAAATTAGTTTTGTCGGTGCAGTTATCGCCGGAACTATTGGTGGTACTTTAGCCCAAATCTTTTTATACTGGCTTGGATATTACGGAGGGCGTCCGGTTGTAGAGAAATATGGGAAATATCTACTTATTAATAAACACCATTTAGACATAGCGGAAGGTTGGTTTAAGCGTTACGGAGCAGGAGTAATCTTTTCTGCACGCTTTATCCCAGTAGTACGACATGCAATCTCTATTCCAGCAGGATTAGCTAAAATGCCATTAAAACTATTTACACTGTATACTGTGGTTGCGATTATTCCATGGTCAATACTATTTATCTACTTAGGTGAAAAGCTTGGTGGAAATTGGCGACACATTAAAGAGTATGCATCTGATTACACACATTACATAATTATAGGAGCTGTTCTCTTTGGTGCTCTATACTTCGGTTTAAAGTATTTCAAAAAGAAAAAAGCAGCGCGTTAAAGTCAATGATTTTTCATTGGCTTTTTTTATTTGTTTCGGTTCTAAAAAAAAGGAGTTGTCCATAATGTGTAATAATAAAGCGTAGCGGAGGAATGTGATGAAAGGGTCACCGTTTATACGTGGAACGATATTTTTAACGATGGCAACGATGATATCTAAAATGTTAGGATTTATATATGTTATACCATTTACAGCAATGGTCGGTACGAGTGGGTACGTTTTATACACGTATGCTTATCGCCCATATACGATTATGCTCAGCATTGCGACGATGGGACTACCACTTGCCGTTTCAAAAATGGTATCAAAATATGATCAACTGAATGATTATCATACGGTTAAGAGAGTACTTAAGAGTGGTATCTTTTTTATGTTAATAATGGGAGTCATCTCATGTTTTGCGCTATATATATTAGCTCCACATTTAGCTAAACTTGTAATCGATGGAAATGATCAAACTGGGAATAGCATAACAGCTGTCACTAATAATATTCAAATTGTAAGTTTTGCGTTAATACTTGTACCAGTAATGAGTTTATTAAGGGGCTTCTTTCAAGGATTTCAATCGATGGGGCCTTCTGCTTTAAGTGTAGTTGTCGAGCAATTTTTTCGGGTCTTAACCATATTAATAGGAAGTTTTGTCGTTTTATATATTTTAAAAGCTTCTATCTCGCTAGCTGTTGGTATTTCAACGTTCGGTGCTTTTATGGGAGCGATAGGTGGATTAACAGTTTTAAGTGCGTATTACATAAGGAGGAGAAAGCACTTAAAGAAAAAAGAGATGGCAAGTATACCGCAAACAACGAAATCTTTCTTCTCGCTGTATAAGGAGCTCTTTACATATTCAATACCGTTTGTTGTGGTTGGTTTAGCAATTCCGTTGTATCAGACGATTGATACATTTACAATTAATAAACTACTTATACAAATAGGGTATATGCAAGGAGAAGCGGAGAAGATTAATGCAATAATTGGTCTTGTCCAGATGGTTGTACTTATTCCGGTTTCCGTTGCGACTGCTTTTAGTATGTCTCTCGTACCTGAGATGACAAAAGCCTATACAGCAGGGAATGTGAAGTTACTGTACAAACATTTTACGAGGACGAATGTATTAGTAGTAGGTATTACGGTACCAGCGGCAATTGGAATGATGTTGTTAGCAAAACCAGTATATACTCTTTTATTTGGTACCGGAAATGATCCGGAGATGGGGAGAGTTATTTTACAGTATTATGCTCCTGCCTGTATACTATTTTCGCTTTTTACAGTTACAGCTGCGATGTTACAAGGAATTAATCAACAACAGAAAACAGTGCTAGGATTAGTAATTGGTATTATTGTGAAGATAGTTTTAAATATCGTATTGCTTCCTTATTTCGATTATGTAAGTTTTATTATTTCAACATACGCTGGTTATACGATTTCAGTTGGCTTTAACTTGTGGATGCTTTCTAAATATGTTATAAAGGCAACATAAGCTTTTTAAGGCAGAGAGCACTCTGTCTTTTTCTTTGTTTAGAATATTTTTCTTATAAAAACGTTTTCAAAATAATTTTTCTATTGAAATTTAAACGTATGTTTCATATGCTGAGAATGGCGGTTCAAAAACTGTTATGTAAGAGAGGTAGATTCCTACATGTAAAAAGAATCGGGGTGATAGTATGTTAAATATTTATTTAACAGACCGAAACGGAAAACTACAAGAGGTTGAGGAAATGCAAAAGGGTTGCTGGATTAATGTACTTCATCCAACGGAAGAAGAAATTCAATATCTAGTACAAACTTTAAATGTAGACTTAGATTTCATTAAAGACCCTTTAGATGATGAAGAACGCTCTCGTATTGAAAAGGAAGACAATAATACTTTAATAATCGTGGATATTCCAACAGTTAGACATGATGAAGAAGGAAATTCGATTTATGACACGATTCCAATAGGTATGATTGTAATGCCAGATTGCTTTGTGACAATTTGTTTAGAAGAAAACCCAATTTTTGAACGCTTTATTAATCAACGTATTAAAGAATTTTATACGTTTAAAAAGACACGCTTTGCACTTCAGCTCTTATATACGATTTCTACTTATTATTTAAGATACTTAAAGCAAATTAACAGAAAAACAATCGATTTAGAGCATCAATTAAATAAGTCGATGAAAAATAAAGAGATTTTCACATTGCTAGGCCTTGAAAAAAGTTTAGTTTACTTTACAACATCATTAAAGGCGAATAAAATTGTAATTCAAAAATTAATGCGTAACAGTACATTTTTAAAAATGTATGAAGACGATCAAGATTTATTAGAAGATGTATTAATTGAAAATAAACAGGCTATTGAAATGGCGGAAATATATAGTCACATTTTAAGTGGAATGATGAATACTTTTAGCTCCGTTATATCAAATAATTTAAATAGTGTTATGAAACTGTTAACGTCTATTACAATCATTTTATCGTTACCAACGATGGTTTCTAGTTTCTTTGGAATGAACGTAAAGGTTCCGTTTGAAGGGGAAGCACATGGTTTTGTAATTGTACTCATAATATGTGTAACACTATCTTTCACATTAGCATTTGTTTTTTGGAAGAAACGTTACTTTTAACGAGAAAAAAGCTGCTCTAGCATAGTTGTGTAACTGCGCTAGAGCAGCTTTTTTGCTATGAAATCCCAAATTTTGAATAGAATATAACTTATAAAATGTAATGTATATGAAAGGGGTGAATTCCGTATAAGTCTTGTCCAATTCATAAAATGAGGTTAAAATTACATATTGTTAATGAAAAGTTGGAGGAAATACATCATGGAATTGTTTCAATTACCGAAAGCATTCCTGCAAATGAATACAATTTTTATCTCCATATTGATCGAAGCACTTCCTTTTGTGCTCATTGGTGTATTTATTTCAGGATTCATTCAAATGTTTGTAACAGAAGATATGGTAGCAAAATGGATGCCGAAAAACCGTTTTCTGTCTGTTTTAATGGCTACTTTTTTAGGTATGATGTTTCCAGGTTGTGAATGTGGAATCGTTCCGATTGTAAGACGGTTAATCGGAAAAGGGGTTCCGCCATATGCCGGGATTGCATTTATGTTAACTGGGCCAATTATTAATCCGGTCGTATTATTTGCAACATACGTTGCCTTTGGAAGTAGTATGCACATGGTATGGTATCGTTCTATTGTAGCGATTATCGTAGCAATTATCGTTGGAATTATATTATCATTTATGTTTAAAGAACATCAATTACGAGATGATCACTTCCCAGAAGTGAATCATAAGCGTCCATTACGTAAAAAAATGTGGGATGTATGTACGCATGCTGTTGAGGAATTTTTCTCGATGGGAAAATATTTAGTATTAGGTGCGTTAATTGCAGCGGCAGTTCAAACGTTCGTACAAACTTCAACACTTCTTGCTATAGGACAAGGGCCGTTCTCTTCACCAGCTGTTATGATGGGACTAGCTTACATATTATCACTTTGTTCAGAAGCGGATGCGTTTATTGCTTCGTCATTCCAAAGTACATTTTCAACAGCGTCACTTGTCGCGTTCCTCGTATATGGACCGATGGTGGATATTAAAAATATGTTTATGATGCTTGCAACGTTTAAAACGAAATTTGTAATTGTCGTTACAGTTACAGTTACACTTGTTGTTTATGCAAGCTCACTACTCATTTATGCGATGGGGTGGTAGGTTATGTTTCGAGCGTATATATTATTAGGTTTTACAATCTTAATCGCGCAGCTTCATATTTCCGGTAATATTACGAAGTATATCAATATGAAGTATGCTTATTTATCAACAACAGCAGCTATTATTTTAGGTTTTTTAACGGTCGTTCAAATTATTATCGTATTCCAAAAAGAACATCAGAAAGAACAAGAAAAACAAGATTGTAGTTGTGATCATAGCCATTGCGGGCATGATCATTCAAAAGATGAGAATACATGGTGGAAAAAAGCATTTTCGTACTCATTGTTTTGTTTTCCAATTGTCTCAGGATTATTTTTCCCAATTGCGACATTAGATTCAGATATTGTTAAGGCGAAAGGATTTCATTTTCCTGTTGCGCAAGCAGAAAGTACAGATCCATTTATGACAAGGCAATTTCTAAGACCTGATACGAGCATTTATTACGGGAAAGAAGGATACCGTGGTGTAATGGAAAAGGGGAAAAAAGAGTTTGTTACGAAAGATAGTATTACTTTAAAAGATGAAGATTTTCTAAAAGGGATGGAAACAATTTATAATTATCCTGGCGAGTTTACTGGGAAAAAATTATCTTTTAAAGGGTTTGTTTTCAAAGATGACTCTTCTCAAAAAGAACAATATTTCTTATTCCGTTTCGGGATTATACATTGTGTAGCGGATTCTGGTGTATATGGTATGTTAGTGAAAAAACCAGAAGGTATAGAATGGAAAAATGATGATTGGATTCAAGTTGAAGGAGAAATATCAACGGAATTTTATCAGCCATTCCATGCGAATATCCCTGTATTAGAAGTAACGAAATGGAATAAGGTTGAACCGCCAAAAGAACAATATGTATTTAGAGGAGCCGATTGATAACATCGGTTCTTTTTTGTGGACTAAAAGTTCTGAATGTTGTTAATATTAAACGTGTAGTGATAATAAGCTCATACGGTTCTAGTGTTAATGGAAAATGAAACTCTTGCCAAACTTCTTTGCTCCAGCCGAATTTTGTGGTGGGAGTCTTAATGTCTGCAAATAGCGGGTTAAATAATCAAAGAGGTGATAACAATGACTGAAGTAAAAGGGAAAACAGCTAATGAGTCTAGAGTGTTTAAAACGAGCCGAGTATTTCCAACAGATTTAAACGATCATAATACGCTATTTGGTGGGAAGATATTAGCCGAGATGGATATGGTTGCTTCTATTTCGGCAACAAGGCACGCAAGAAAAGAATGTGTCACAGCATCTATGGATTGGGTAGATTTCTTACATCCTGTTCGCTCTTCAGATTGTGTTAGTTATGAATCTTTTGTAATTTGGACGGGTAGAACTTCTATGGAAGTATTTGTGAAGGTAGTAGCAGAAGATTTAATTTCAGGTGAGAAACGTATAGCAGCAACGTCATTTGTTACTTTTGTTGCACTTAGTAAGGATAATAATCCAGTTCCAGTTCCTCGAGTAATCCCTGAAACAGAAGAAGAGAAAGAATTACATCGCATTGCTGTGTTGCGTGCAGAACAACGCCATATACGTAAGGCGGAGAGTAAGAAAGTAGCCACATTACTAACTTTTTGAGTTGAATATGTAGTCGTTAAAGATATTATAACGGACTGAAATGTTTTTCATATGAAAAGCGGACACCTAAAAATAGGTGTCCGCTTTTATAGTTTTTTCATCCACATATCATATGACGATAACTACTTAGCAGAAGCAAGCAGCACCGACGATGATTAAGAGGATAAATAATACGACTAATAGCGCGAATCCATTACCATGTGCGAAGCCCATTGTTATTTCCTCCTTTTATTTTAAGATACAACATACAATATGCAAATGAGCTATCGTTTGATATGGACATATATCATGTAATGACATATTTTCTTGAATGATAATGTATTAAAAAAGGGAAGATATAGAAATAACAGTAAGTGGAGAAAGGAAAATATCCATGAAACACTTTTTCGCTGTACTCCTTTTTTTAGTAGGTGTATTCATTTGGATGAACATCGATGTGGAAATGGGGAAAAAAATGGCTAGTGAATATGAATTAGGACAAGTTCGATTAGGTGAATTTCAACTATATACGAACGGTGAAGAGTTATATAAGAAATTATTTGAGGATATACGTAATGCAGAAAAGTACGTATATATCCATTTTTATATTGTAGGTAAAGATGAAATAAGCAAAGAGTTTTTGCAGTTACTTGAGAAAAAGGCAACGAGCGGAGTAGAAGTGAAATTGTCAGTCGATCGAATAGGCGGATATAAGCTGAAGAAAAAGATAATTCATCAACTAAAAAGCAATGGTGTCCAGTTTACCTTTAGTAAAAAACCTAAATTGAAACATTTATTCTATTCGTTGCACCAACGGAACCATAGACGCATCGTTACGATAGATGGAAAAGTATCATACGTTGGCGGCTTTAACATTGGAAAGGAGTACCTTGGACAAAATCCGAAATTTGGTCCGTGGCGTGATTATCATGTACGAGTCAAGGGGAATGGTGCCACGGATATGGAAAGAAAATTTGCAACTGACTGGGAAGAAGATACAGGAGAAAAAACGCCTATACATGAAAGTTTACCTGCAATTGGGAATGTGAAATATCAATATTTATTTTCAGATGGAAAAGGTTTATGGGAAAAATATGGAGCACTTTTAAAGCAGGCTAAAACGTCTTTAATTATTGCAACGCCATATTTTGTACCAAGTAAAGAAATGATGAAAGAGTTAAAAGATGCATTAAACCGCGGTGTCAATGTGAAAATTCTCGTACCATTTAAAAGTGATGCAGTATTGTTAAAACAAGCTGCCTATCCGTATTTGAAAGACATGTTACATGCTGGAGCGGAGATTTATCAATATCAGAATGGTTTTTTTCACGGGAAAGTAACAATCATTGATGGAGAAATTGTTGATATTGGTACCGCAAACTTTGATAATAGAAGTTTTTATTTAAATACGGAGTCTAATTGTATTATCTATGATAAGGGAGTAACAGCGGACGTATGGAACCGATTAAAAGAAGACTTTCATAAATCAAAAAAATTTTCGGAAGAAGATTTTGAGAAAATTAGTAAATGGGATTGGTTTTTAGCAAGAATAGCAAATGTTATAGCATCATATTTATAGCATATAGACAAAAGAGAAGGGAGGCACTTTCATGGATTGTATGAAAGAATTAATGAGATATAGTTATATGCTTATATATAAGGTTGGGGAGTATACAGGAAAGGTAAGAGATGAAGAATTAAAGGAACTATTGCAGCATCATTTACCATATATGTTGCAAGCATATAATGAACAAGTGAATTTTCAAGAAGGAGAGAATGTACAGCATATAACTTGTGAACCAATCTCATTTCATTTTCATGAAATGGAAAAGGAAACTGATAGTAAATATGCAGGGGATATCCATATTGCAACTTGTTATATTTCGCATTTAAAACGGTTAGCACTAAAGTTCGCTCAAGTGGCAGTTGAAGTTGCGAATCCAGAATTCCGCTCGTTTTTAGAAAATTGCTTCCTGAAAATGAATCGTTATGCCTATAGTGTATGGCAATATGTTGTGAAGAAAGAGTATAAGATTAAACATGTATATGAAAATGAGAAGTTTGCATAAGAAACTAAGGCGGAAAGATAGGCGCCTTAGTTTTTTTACTTTTCATGGAGAAAAAAGACTAGGTGTACATATTTATTATCAGAAAATTTACAAATATTTACCGTTTATTTACTATTTTTCAATCTTTCCTTTAAAAATAGAGAGTAATATGGGGGTTGTACATATTCTATCTAAAGGAGGAAACGCAAATGAACAAATGGGTTAAATCATTAACTGCTATGGCACTTGCAAGTTCTTTATTAATGGTAGGTTGTAGTAAAGGTGAGGACAAGAAGAAAGAAGACGATACAACAACACAACAAGAGGACAAAAAGGATAAAGAAACAAGTGGAACTGAGAAGTCTACAGATTCTAAAGAAAAGAAATAAAGTGAAACTTTAATCAGTGGGGCATCCCCCACTGATTATTAGTTGAACCAATCGGGCTTTTACGGGCAGTTGATCCCCATCTAACTTCTTTGTTTTTACTGAATTTTGAGGTGGGGTCTTACTGCCCGTTAAAGCGGGGTAAAATAATAATAAAGCTTCCTCCTATATATGAGGAAGCTTTTTTGTTGAAAATTGATTAAAATTATTGAAAAATAGAGAAAGAATGAAAAAGGGGGAAAACAAATGAAAGTATGTATATTGGGAGCAACTGGTCGAGTAGGTTCAAATATAATAAAATTAGCATTAAAGGATGCAGCTGAAGTGACTGCATTAGCGCGTGATTTAAATAGAATAGAAATAAATCATGAAAGGTTACGAGTTATAGAAGGTAATGTATGGAATGAAAATGATATAAAGAAAGTGATAGAAGGAAGCGATATAGTAATTAGTGCACTTGGAACGGATCAAAATGGGACATTGGCGAAGAGTATGCCACTTATTATAAAGAAAATGGAAGAAGTAGGGGTTGATAAGATCATTACAATAGGAACAGCTGGTATTTTACAAGCAAGAACAAATCTAAATTTATATCGTTTTCAATCAGCTGAATCAAAAAGGAAAATGACAACAGCAGCAGAAGATCATTTAGCTGCATATAAGATACTTAGTAGTAGTAATTTATGTTGGACGGTCGTTTGTCCGACGCATTTAATAGACGGTGATGTGACAGGAGTGTATCGAACTGAAAAAGATGTATTACCAGAAGGGGGAGCGAAAATAACAGTTGGTGATACAGCGCAATTTACGTGGAATCTGTGTAGTGAAAACAAATATGAGAATAGTCGAGTAGGTATTTCATATTAAAAAAACCATCCCGAAATTGGGATGGTTAAAAGATGATATAACATACAAATATGAGAATCATAATGATTTGGAGAATAGCTTTCGCTACTGTACTGCTTAAAAAACCAACTACAGTAGCAACTCCTACTAGAAAGGCGTCTTTTGGCGCTTTTTTATGCATTAGTTCTGTAATAAATACCGATAAGAACGGTATGATAATTAAACCGAATGGTGGGAAGAAGAAAGATCCGACAATGATAGAAATCATACCGACACGCTCTCCCCATTTAGAACTCCCGTATTTCTTTAAGAAATATCCATTTGCAATAAAATCAGCAATGAAAATAAATAGTGTGAAAATGACTTGAATAATCCAAAAGGAAGTTGTTAGTTCTCCGCCATTTATACCAAAATGGTAAATTAAATATCCAGCCCAGACAGCAAGGATGCCTGGAATGATAGGATAAATAAAGGCGAGAAATGAAACAATGAAACAGGCAATGATACAGATTGTTAATAATACTGTCACTTTATAACTCCTTCTTCGTGTCTAATTTATGTACCGCAATTTTTTTCACTTGATGTCCATCAAGTTCTAGTGCTTTAAATTGAAAACCGGCAAATTCAATGGAATAACCAGCTTCAATATTTAAATCAACTGCTTGAGAGAGGAGCCAGCCTCCAATTGTATCTAAATCGCTATCATCAATATGCAGGCCAAACATATCATTTACTTCAGAAATGAGCACCTTCCCATCTAAAACAGTAAGCTTCGGCGTACGTTTTTCAATCATAGGTGATTCATCCGCATCAAACTCATCTTGAATTTCTCCAATGATTTCTTCAAGAATATCTTCCATTGTTAAAAGTCCAGCAGTACCACCATATTCATCCATAACGATTGCCATCTGAACGCGATTCTTTTGTAGATGTACTAATGTTTTGCGAATTGGAACAGTTTCAAATACAGTTAGTACTGGATGTATGTAAGATTCAAGTGGTTTATGAATGTTTTTCGTTTGATCGTGAAATATTTCTTTCGTATTGATCATACCGATAATATCATCTTTATCTTTTTCGATGATCGGATAGCGTGTATACTTTTCAGTTGCGACGATATCCATATTCTCTTCTAACGTATTTTCAGTAGATAAGCAAATCATTTCTGTACGAGGGACCATAATTTCTTTCGCGACCCGGTCGTCAAATTCAAAAATATTATTTACATATTTATATTCGGTTTGGTTTATTTCGCCGCTTTTGAAACTTTCACCTAAAATGAGTCGTAGTTCCTCTTCAGAATGGGCAAGTTCATTTTCTTTCGCAGGCTCTAAACCGAGTAGTTTTGTGAAAAAGATTGCCGTACTATTAAGTAGCCAAATGAATGGATACATAATTTTATCAAATAAAATAAGTGGTCGTGCAAACTTAAGTGTGATTGCTTCTGCTTTTTGAATGGCGAAAGACTTTGGAACTAATTCACCTAATACAACATGGAAAAATGTAATAACACTAAAAGCAATAATAAAGGATAAAGTATTCGCCATTGTTCCAGTAATATTAATCTTTTCAAAGAGCGGTCGTAGTAAATGTTCCACAGTCGGTTCACCGAGCCAACCAAGCCCTAAAGAAGTAATCGTAATCCCGAGCTGACAAGCTGATAAATAAACATCTAAATTAGATAGGACACTTCTTGCAGCTAAAGCTTGTTTATTGCCTTCATTTGCAAGTTGGTCAATACGACTTTTTCGTACTTTTACAACAGCGAATTCTGATGCAACGAAAAAGCCGGAAATAAGGATGAGTACAAAGATGAGAAAAATATTTAATATGTCCAAGTGTGTTCTCTATTCCGTAGTTTGGAATAAAGATGTCACCTCCTGCGATTATGTTATACTTTTATAATAAATCCAAACGAAAAGAATAGTCAAAGAAAAAGGGTAAATATTGGTATGTTTCTGCAATTGTTTTTGAATTTGCTGTTATTTTGTCCGCTATACAAAAGGAATAACCCCCTACTTTCAGATTATAGAGGGTTATTTCAAATTAAGGTTTTGGAATACTTCTCGTTAAAGCATATGATTGTTGTTTAACGTGATTTGTCGTCCATAGTGTTTGAAGGAAAGAGAGTATGCAATATGGGATATACAAAAGTAATAAGCTAATTGTAACAATAACAGGTGCATTTCCGCCGAATTGAACGATAAATTGCAATAGTCCGCTTGCATGAAAAACGCATTCCATAATAACGAATGAAAGAATAATGGAACCTAGAATAGATTTGTGATTCGAAGTAAGCGCTAAAAACAATGTATCTACAAGGAAAGAAGATTGTTTTATTTCATATTCATTTGTGTTACTTAAGAAAGGAATCCACTTTTTTATTGCTTGCATAATGATAATCATGGAAGTACTACAAACGATGATAAAAGATGAGTAGTAAGGAAGCTTTATCAATTTTGTGATGTATAGGAGTAGTAATAAGACTGAGCATTGTAATAATACAGTACAAAAAGAGTACGGTATCCATTTTAATAAAGAAGTGAACTTCTTAACCGATTGAGGTGCTTTAAAAAATAAATGGCCAATCCCTAAGCTGATAAAGAATCCGATTGCAAGAGTAAAGGTAAAACGAACAATCGATAAAAAATATATTTCCCATATGTAAGGGAATAACGGTGTTGAATGATTAGAAGTGTTAACCATTTGATTTGCTGAGAAAAAGATAGATTCGTGCATCCAATCAATCTTTGGAATTGTCATAGAAGAAAGTTGTGCGAAGTTATGAAAAATACTTATAAAGCCAGTTATGTATGAGTATTTATGTGTAATGAATAATGCAGGAATAGGACTAATGATAAATATAATGAGAACACCAACGATAAATTTACATATATGTGAGCGCAATAAAGACATGTAATCACCTACTCTTAGAATATTCAGAAAATTCTTATTCTTATTTTAGCTTTTTTTGGCGTAAGTTACAATATATTTTTCTTAAAGAAATTTAGTATTGTAGGGGATATAAGTGAATGAAACGTGAATAAATTATGACAAGAAAATGAATAATTTTCAGAAAAGTTAAATAAATCATTTATTTTTTTCTGAAAATATAATATAGTTATGGCACAGAAAGTATTTTAACATAAGGAGGCTGTTTATGAGGATTAAAGGGAATTATGTGCCGAAAAGGGAAGTTTTATTTTGCTCAAGTTCAATTACGATAGGGGAAGCACTGGAGCATTTAAATAAAACTGGGTATCGTTGTGTACCAGTTTTAGATGAAAAAAAAGAGAAATATTTAGGGAATGTATACAAAGTAGATATTTTAGAATATAAAGGTTCGCTTGAAGAGAGTGTAGTACAATTATTAAACGATAAAGAAGGTTATGTTAGAGAAGATTCTTCGTTCTTTAAAGTATTTTTTACAATAAAAAAATTACCTTATTTATCAGTAGTTGATGAAAATGGAGTCTTTCTTGGAATTTTAACGCATAAAAAGGTTTTCGAGTTATTAGAAGATGCTTGGGGCGTTCATTCTAGTAAATATTCTGTCATGATTGGGACACAAGATTATAATGGGGCCATTCAAAAATTATCGACAGTATTAAAAAAATATACAGGTATCCAAAGTTTAATGACTTTTGATAATGATGCCTTATTAGTTCGTAGAATTATGTTTACATTAGGAGAAGAGTTTAACGATGGTGAATTAGAGACGTTATTGAAAGATTTAGAAGATCATGGATTTAGAGTTGTGTATGTGGAAGAGATGAAAAATCCACGTGAAGTTGAAACGATAGAGTAACATACAAAAGCCATCTAATTATGTTGGATGGCTTTTACTATGTTACGTGTATAAAATTATTTGAAAATAACGATAGGATAAAAGTTGAGATTGTAACAATATTTGTGTGAAAGAATGAAAAATGTAGATAATTTTGATTTTCAAAAAAATCAATTTGAAAATATGTTTTTATTTTTCAACTAAATATGTTACTATATGTGTGATAAAAACAAAGAGGTCTGACAACTATACTCCACGCAATACCACTCTAATGAGTTAAAAATTCAAAAAAATCAAAAAATAATAGTTAGAGTAAGAATAAGGGGAATGGAGAAATTATGGAGAAAGACACTGCTTTGTAAGGGGCATATTTTATCATCTTGAGCAGAGAGGAGGATGCATAGCATATTGTGAAAATAGAGAAAAACAATGAAAAAGTGCTATGCAAATGAAAAGTATGAAGGGACGTTTAAGGCCAGGTGATACGGTAGCAATTGGTTTAATGTTATTTGCACTATTTTTAGGAGCAGGAAATTTAATTTTCCCACCAGTTTTAGGGCAACAAGCTGGAGAGAATGTTTGGATTGCTACAATTGGATTCCTAGTAACGGGAGTCGGATTACCCCTATTAGCTGTAACAGCTGTCGCGTTTGTAGAGGGGGACTTGAAAGCGCTATCTTCTAGAGTTCACCCTGTATTTGCGTTTATTTTCCCATTGATTAGTTATTTAGCGATTGGACCATTTTTCGCGATTCCGCGTACGGGAGCCGTTTCATTTGAAATGGGTATGAAGCCATTTCTATCAGAGGCATTGGTTTCAGAGTGGTACATGCTATTTCTTTTCACTATAATTTTCTTCGGAATAACGTGGTATTTATCATTAAATCCATCTAAATTAGTGGATTGGTTCGGGAAATTTCTTACACCATTGTTAGTATTGATTGTTGCTGTTATTGTCGGAAAGGCAATTATTGATCCGATTGGAGAACCAGCTGCACCGCTAGCGGCATACAAAGAAAATGCTTTCTTTGGTGGATTTATTCAAGGGTATTTAACGATGGATGCAATTAGTGCACTTGTATTTGGAATTGTCGTTGTACAAGTTATCCGCTCTAAAGGGATAAAAGAGAGTAGTGAAGTTGCAAAAATAACAGTAGTATCAGGTATTATTGCTGTACTTGGTTTAACGTTAATCTATTTATCACTTGCTTATCTTGGTTCAACGAGTACATCACTTGGTGTCTCGGAGAATGGTGGACTTATTTTAACGAATGTTGTAAATGAGTTATATGGAACAAGTGGTAAAATTTTATTAGGACTTGTTATTATACTTGCTTGTTTAACAACTTCTGTTGGATTAACATCAGCTTGTGCTGGTTTCTTTACAAACATATTCCCAAAACTTTCGCATAAAACGATTGTAACAATGGTATGTGTGTTTAGTTTAGTTGTATCTAACCTAGGTTTAACACAATTAATTGCAGTCACTTTACCAGTGTTAATGATCATTTATCCAGTTGCAATCGTATTAATCGTACTTTCTTACTTCCATAAATGGATAGGGAAGCGTAATACCATTTATATTGGAGCTATTTTAGGTGCATTGTTAATTAGTTTCTTTAACGGTTTAGAAAGTGCGAATATTCAAATTGACGCGATTTCTAACGTACTACAAATGTTACCATTATATAATGAAGGAATAGGATGGTTAATCCCATCATGTATTGGCGGGATCCTCGGTTTCTTCTTCTATAAATCAAATGAATCAAGTGAACTACAAAAGAAAGGTGCTTAGGCGCCTTTCTTTTTTTAAAGGGGATTTTATTGTTTTGTCTAAGTAATAAATGGGAGGAATGATAAAATGGCTAATTTTGAAGATTTTTTAACGTTGGATGTAAGAATTGGAACTGTAACACATGCAGAGGAATTTAAAGAAGCTAGAGTTCCAGCGATTAAACTAGAAATTGATTTTGGAGAGCTTGGAATTAAGCAATCAAGTGCTCAAATTACGAAGAGATATACCCCAGAAGATTTAATCGGTCAGCAAATCGTTGCGATTGTAAACTTTCCACCGAAGCGCGTGGCTGGATTTAAATCAGAAGTGCTTGTTTTAGGCGGAGTACCTGAAGCTGGTGATGTCGTATTACTTCAGCCTAATATGGAATTACCAAATGGAACGAAAATTAGTTAGTGTAAAGGCGGGGGAACATGGATATTGGACGAGAATATTTACAATGTGCGATTTCGAATTTTAAAGCAACAAAGAAACAAGGGGAACGGGTGCTTTCTCAATTATCATATGAACAGATCGAATGGTCTTCTCATGAAGCAACAAATAGTATAGCGGTTATTATAAAGCATCTGCATGGTAATATGCGTTCTAGATGGACGGATTTTTTAACATCTGATGGTGAAAAAATAGATCGTAACCGAGATGCTGAATTTGAAGGTGGTTATCATTCTAAGGAAGAGGTTCTCGCAGCATGGAATGACGGATGGGAATATGTTTTGAAAACGATGCATGTGCTAACGCCAGAAGATTTATTACAGACGGTATATATTCGTGGTGAAGCACATACTGTCATGCAAGCGATAGAAAGACAAATTTCTCATTATGCTTTGCATATAGGACAAATTATTTACATCGGTAAAATGTTAAAAGAAAAAGAGTGGGAATGTTTAAGTATTCCTAGAGGACAGTCTGCACGTTATGTAGAGAAAAAACGTTCAACATAATAATAGGAAAGAAACCGATATAAAATGGGAAATAAGAAAATCACCCAAATAATAGATGGTTCTGTAATCATAAGCATGCTGCCAAAAATAAGTCCATATATAATAAGAAAGAAATTAAAAAGGGTATTCACAGGGATAAACCGTGAGATAAACACTTGCTGTCGCTTAAAGCAATCACTGTGAAATAAATAAAAGCGGAAGTACGATGTGGCAGTAATAAGATCTTTCTTTCGCGCAATTCTTTTTTTGCATGTATGACAAATGAATGGTGGTTGCATTTCATTACGCTCCATTTTTTATTTTCGTAATAATGTAAGACAAGATTAAGTGCAAGGTGTATATCCCTATATACGCTCCTGATATAAGAAAAAATGGATTTAGTAAAATTCCATGAATGCTTGTCATAAAAACTAAATCTTGTATTAAAACGTCATATATATTAATAGAAATAATTGTACCGAGTACATAAAGTGCTAAGTAAGCTGAAATATGTAAAGAAACACGGATTGTAGGATGCTTAGCAAGCCAATAAAAAATAAATGATAGTACAAAGGGTAATGTTCCTATTAGTAGCTTCAATTCATTTCACCTCATTAACAATATAGCCGAAATTTAGACGGTCTATTCTCTAGAGCTTGTACATAACTTGGAATAGAGAGGGTGATAGTATGAATCGAGGCTTTTTTTATGTGAAATTCACAAGTGTACGTAAGTTAGTTTTATTTATTATTGCTACAGTACTTGCGACTTTTTTTCTTATTAGTATGATGGTAACTTCTATGAAAGAGACAAAGTCCACGTATTTATATAATTGGTTAAATGAGTTATCAATGAATGGTTACATGTATGTTCTTGGGAAAGAGAATCATTATTTTACACAAGAGTATCGAAATTTAAATCAGGATTTTTCGATTTCTTCGTTTCTCTTTTCGATGGCTACGAATATTCGTTTTAATGATGTACGCAGTTTTGTCGGCAAAGAGCTACCTGGTTTTGGTAAGTACGATACAGAAATTGTTATTGCGGGTGAAGGGACCAATTATTCTAACTTACCGATTGAGTCGAGCGTTCCACTTGAAGAAGTAGTAAAAGAACGGACTGGAGAAGGTGGACAGGCTCCAAAGCCGGATACGAACAAAGGGAAAAAGCAACCAGATCAAACGACAGGAAAACGACAAGTTGCGTTTATTTATCATTCGCATAGCTGGGAATCTTATTTGCCGTTACTCAATTTAACAAACGATCCAAATCCGAATAAAGCGACAAGTTCCGTCACGAATATTTCAATAGTCGGCGACCGATTTCGTGAACAATTAGCAAGTGAAGGGATCGGAGCTACTAACGACAAGACTGATGTCGGTCAAAAGTTGATTAGTAAAGGGTTAAATAGTAATAGTTCTTACAAAATGTCACGGGAAATTGTACAAGAAGCAATGGCCGGCAATAAAGAACTACAATACTTTTTTGATTTACATCGTGATAGTGCTCGGAAAAATGTCACGACAAAAGCAATTGGTGATAAATCATATGCGAAGCTTGCGTTTGTAGTAGGGAAAGGCAATAAAAATTATGAAAAGAACTTACAATTAGCAACGGCTTTACATGAGACGATTAGTAAGAAGTACCCAGGAGTGAGTCGTGGTGTCATTCAAAAAGGATTCCAAACAGGAAATGGTGTCTACAATCAAGACTTGTCAGGGCAAGCGATATTAATTGAAGTTGGTGGCGTAGATAATACGGAGGAAGAACTAAATCGATCGATTGATGCCCTTGCTAAAGCATTTGGTGAATATTTCTGGCAGGCAGAAAAGGTGAATGGATAAAATGAAACATAAATTTGTGAGAGAGTCTGAAAAAACGTGAGTGTAATGCTTGCGTTTTTTGTCATGATGAGACGTCACAGAATAGACATAATTTGTCGTTGTTATAGTAATATCGAAATTTGTCAAATTATACTGGGAGATTTACAAAGGGATTTTCGGGAAAGTAGAGAAAATCTTTTTACAAGGAAAACTTTTTATTATGAAACTGGTAGGGTGATTGAAGTGATTAGGGAGATCAAAATAGAAGATGCAGCACCATTTTTGCAATTAAGTAAGCAACTAGACGAAGAAACGAAATTTATGTTATACGAACCAGGAGAAAGAAAATTTACAGCCGAGCAACAAGAACAAATGATTCATCGCTTTATAGAAAATGAATATGCAACAATATTTGTAGCAGTTGAAGAAGAGAGTATAGTAGGGTTTATTTTAGTGAATGGAAATCATATTCAAAGAAAGAGACATGTAGCAAGTATTGTAATTGGTATTTTGCAAGAGTATAGCGGGCGAGGTATTGGGACGAGATTGTTTAAAGAGGCTGAGAAGTGGGCAAGATTACATGATGTATGGCGTTTAGAATTAACGGTAATGGCCCACAATACAAGAGCTCAGGCACTATATAAAAAAGCTGGATTTGAGAAAGAAGGTGTCAAAAGAGCTGCTCTTATTATCGATGGAGAGAACATCGATGAGTATGAAATGGCCAAATTATTAAAATAAGAGGTCGTTATATGAAAAAAAGATGGACACTACTTGGTATCGTAGCGATGATACTCATTGTTGGAGTAGCAGGAATCAATTATAAAATGTATAAGGATAAGCAGGCGCGCGAGGTAAATGTAAATAACATATTTCCGAAAGCGAAAGAAACGATTGCCAATATGGATGGTGATATTGCGGTCATTAGTAATCCGAATTCGATGCTTGTGCTTGTGAATAAAAGTAGGCGTTTGCCAGATGGGTATAGACCGCCAGATTTAGTTATTCCGAAAGTACGTTACTCAAGTGAAGGTGATCAAGAAAAGAAAAAAATGAGGAAAGAGGCAGCAGGGGCACTTGAGGAAATGTTTCAGCAAGCTGATAAGGAGCGTATTTTCCTTTTTGCAGTCTCTGGATTTAGATCTTTTGATCGACAAAAAGCATTAAATACGATGTATAAAAAACAAGATGGAGAAGCAAAAACAGCAATGTCGAGTGCAGTTCCTGGAACGAGTGAACATCAAACTGGACTAGCTATGGATATTACATCGCAATCTGCTAAGTTTCAGTTAGAGACAATTTTTGGTGAAACGAAAGAAGGGCAGTGGCTTTCTGAAAATGCCCATAAATTTGGTTTTGTCATTCGATATACAAAAGAGAAAGAATCGCTTACGGGCTATCGATTTGAACCATGGCACGTGAGGTATGTGGGAAATCCACAAGCTACATATTTATATGAAAATCAACTGACACTTGAAGAAGTAACAGAGTGAACAATTGAGGGGAGAGAAGGATTATGACGGTGTTATATAAGAAAAAGGTACACGTGTATGTAACAAGAGAAAAAGAGGGAGTTATGCAACTGCTTGTTTTTAAACATCGTGATATACCTGAAGCTGGTATACAAGTACCGGGGGGAACAGTTGACGAAGGGGAAACGTTAGAAACAGCAGTGTTACGTGAAGTACAAGAAGAGTCTGGATTACGTCATTTATGCATAGAACGATTCCTAGCCGACTACATCATACATGTAAAGGAGAAAAAGGAATATCAAAAACGCCATTTTTTCCACGTAACGTTACCAACAGATGTAAAGGATAATTGGGAACATACTGTAAGTGCCGGTGAGGAAGATGAAGGTTTAGTATTTTGCTACGAATGGATTGATATTGCAAAATGCCCTGAATTAGCGGGGAAACAAGGTGAGTTTTTACATTTGTTAGATGAAGTATATGTAAAGTAATAAAAGGTCTGAAGCGGAAGTTCATTCGTTTCAGACTTTTTTTATTTTTCAGGAAATAAAAGGTTTTTATATTGGTAAGTTGAATTCTTTGAAAGGGATTGTAATTGTATATGCGAGGAGCGGAGAAAATGAAAAAGTAATAGATACACGTTATCAATAAAAGCTTTTAAAGAAGGAGAATGAAGATGGAGATTCAGTTCAATGCACGATTACAAAAAGAATTAAATATTCATGATATACAAGTAGCGATGGAAGCTGGGCAATTAACTTCAAAAGAATTAGTTATGTATTATCTTCATAGAATCGCGAAATATGATCAAGAAGGACCAAAAATCAATTCTATTTTAGAAATCAATCCAGACGCTATCTTTATTGCAGAAGCGTTAGATTATGAAAGAAAGACAAAAGGTGGACGGGGACCATTACATGGTATACCTGTTTTACTTAAGGACAATATTGAAACGAATGACTCTATGCATACCAGTGCAGGTACGATTGCCCTGGAACAAAATATAAGTATTGAAGATGCATTTCTCGTTACGAAACTGCGAGAAGCAGGAGCAGTGATAATAGGAAAAACAAATATGACAGAATTAGCAAATGGAATGTCTTTTGACATGTGGGCTGGATATAGTGCAAGAGGTGGGCAAACAATAAACCCTTATGGTACAGGTGAGGATGATATGTTTGTTGGAGGCTCAAGTACAGGATCTGCGATAGCAGTTGCCGCTAATTTTACAGTAGTATCTGTTGGAACAGAAACAGATGGTTCTATATTGAGTCCAGCTGTTCAAAACTCTGTAGTAGGTATTAAACCGACTGTTGGTCTAATTAGTCGTAGGGGAATTATTCCGCTTACTTATTCGCAGGATACAGCGGGACCATTTGCTAGAACGGTTACAGATGCTGCTGTTTTGCTAGGGAGTTTAACTGGGGTAGACGAGAAGGATGTAGCTACTCATAAAAGTGAAGGTATAGCAGAACATGATTATACAAAGTATCTTGATGTTACTGGCTTACATGGAGCGAAGATTGGTGTATTTAGCAATGCACCAAAAGATTATTATGAAACTGGTGAGTATGATGAAAAGTTGTTTAAGGAGACGGTTGAAGTGTTGCGTAGTGGGGGTGCGACAGTAGTAGAGGATATTAATATTCCGTCTTTTCATAGAGAATGGAGCTGGGGTGTATCGCTCTATGAATTAAAGCATAGTTTAGATAACTATCTTTCAAAATTACCTTCTACTATTCCAGTGCATTCTATTTCAGAGTTAATGGAGTTTAATGAAAATATAGCAGAAAGAGCTTTGAAATATGGACAAACTAAGTTGGAGAGAAGAAAAGATGTTCCTAATACGTTAAGAAATCCAGAATATTTAAATGCAAGATTAGAAGATATATATTTTTCTCAAGAACAAGGCATTGATTTTGCACTGGATAAATATAATCTTGATGCGATTCTGTTCCCTTCTTATATAGGCTCCACTATATGTGCGAAAGCAGGTTATCCGTCTATAGCAATACCTGCGGGATATATGGATAACGGGAGACCGTTTGGAATTACTCTTGCAAGCACTGCTTTTTCTGAGGGGACCTTGATTAAACTAGCATACGCTTTTGAACAAGCGACAAAGCATCGGAAAATCCCTAACTTATCATGAATAAAATAAATAGGATAGGAATTCCTGTCCTATTTATTTTGTTAATTAAAGTGAAATATCTTTTTGCTCTGTTTTATCATATTTTAATAAGTTAAATGATAAACAAGCAGAGCACAATATAAGGATAGAAGCGAGAATATAAATCGTACGAACACCGAACAAATCGGTAATAATTCCAACGCTAAGCATAGAGAGACCAGAAGCTGTCGAGAGGAGTGCACCATGAGCTGTATACATTTTTGATAGTAAAGTAGGGGCGACACTTGATTGTAGCACTGTCGTTTGAGAAATATCTCTAATTTGATAACATGGACCCATTAGAACGCATAGAAAAAGCGCAATAAACCCGCTACTTGTCATACCATATAAAAATGTAAGAATACTAAACATAAGAGAGCCTATCGCCATGGAGCGTATTAAATTGTTTTGAATGTATGTACTCATTTTCCATGCTAATATCCCGCCAATTAACGTCCCAACATAATAACTTGTATTAATATATCCCCACCATTCTTCTCCTTTATGAAGAACAGTCGTTACATAAGCCATTGTAATAGCACCGATCCATATTGTCCCTGCGAAAGTTTCAATTAAGTCCATACATGTAACGATACGGAGAGAAGGGTTCTGAAATAAGAGTTTCCAACCTTCCAATAAAGCAGCGCCTTTTGAAGAAGGCTCTATTACTCGTTCAGTATATATGGAGCGTAATGAAACGTGTAGTGCAACACATCCAAAAATCATCAAAATGTTATTCATCATGAGTGTAGAAGTAGCACCGATATGAAGAACGATGACACTTGTAAATGAATAAGCAGCGGCTTGCGCAATTTGTGTGGAAAAGGAAAAAATACTATTTACTTTTACTAATTGTTCTTTTCGTGTAAGGCGAGGAAGGATACCGTATAATAATGGCGCGCTCCAACCGCTACATAATGAAATGAAAAAAATGAAAATGAATAGTGCTACAATATTTGTGGACAGGGATGGGAATAATATCACTAATAAAAATAATAGAGCAGTTTTTGTCCATTGTAGTGTGAAAAGTAATGAATAAGATGAAAAACGATTCATTATAAGTGGTGCAGATGTATTTGCTATAAGATTAGTTATGACTTGTACTAATGGAAAAAGAGCGGTTAATGTAGCTGATTTCGTTGTGATATACATATGAGTTGTAATAATCATGATGTATACGATGTCAGCGAGAGTAATGCATATTTTAGAGCCTAAATAGTAAGTTAATGAACGACTTTGCAACAAGCACACCACCTTCCTAAAAAATAATATTTTAGTAGTTAAAATAATTATAAATTGAAAATTAAATTTTCGAAAGAATTTCATTTTTTTGTCGCTTTTTGAAAGGGATTTTCATGTATAATGAAGAATATATTAATATAGTATTTTATTAATACTTTTTATAACAGTGAATATGTACAATAGCTTGTAGTAAATGCCCTGGTATAAGAAAGGGCGGATAAACCATTCTTTTCTTCATATACATATAGAAAATGAGAAAGAAAGTGAGGGTTGCATATGGCTGCTTGGGTGATTTGGTTTATAATAGCTGGTATTTTATTTATTGCGGAAATGTTGTCGATTACGTTTTATATGCTTTGGCTTGGAATTGGAGCTGTTGTCGGAGGTCTAATTGCTTTGTTTGCTCCTGAAGCACTACTGTTACAAGTTGTTGCTGGTGCGATTGTAAGTTTAACATTGACTTTCTTTACGAAAAGAATTTCAAAAAACTTTCGAGAAGCAAAAGGTTTTACTGATACAGTAGATATGCTTGTCGGTAAAAAAGGCATTGTTATGCAAGCGATCACAAAAGAAGCGAATGGTATTGTGAAGGTGGATGGAGATATTTGGACAGCTATTGCAGATGATCCAATTGATGCTGGAGAAAAAGTAATTGTTATAAAGAGGCATAGTACTATATTACAAGTAAAAAAGGAGAGTGAATAAATATGGCAGTAGCATTAACATTAACGATTATTTTCGCACTAATTGTTGTTACATTTATCGCATTAACAATTAAAATTATTCCACAGCAAAAAGTTGGAGTCGTTGAAAGATTTGGTAAGTTTCAGCGTATTATGGAGCCGGGATTAAATTTATTAATACCAATTGTAGACCGTGTTCGTGTATATCATGACTTACGTATTCAACAAACGAATGTACCACCACAGAAGGTAATTACGAAAGATAATGTACAAGTAGAAATTGATACAATCATTTTCTATCAAATTGTGGAACCAGAACTTGCGACATATGGTATTTCGAACTATGAATATGGTGTTCGTAATATTACTTCTGCAACGATGCGCCAAATTATCGGTAAAATGGAACTGGATGAAACGCTATCTGGTCGTGAAAAAATTTCAACAGAAATTCGCTTAGCACTTGATGAAGCAACAGAAAAATGGGGCGTTCGCATTGAGCGTGTTGAAGTTGTTGATATTAATCCGCCAAAAGATGTGCAAGCATCGATGGAAAAACAAATGAAAGCAGAACGTAATAAACGTGCGATTATTTTAGAAGCTGAAGCTGCAAAACAAGATAAAGTTCTTCGTGCTGAAGGTGAAAAGCAAAGTAAAATCTTAATGGCTGAAGGTGATAAAGAAGCACGTATTCGAGAAGCTGAAGGTATAAAGGAAGCAAAAGAACTAGAAGCGCAAGGGGAAGCAAGAGCGATTGAGGAAATTGCAAAAGCAGAACAAAATCGAATTGAATTACTTCGTGCAGCAGATTTAGATGAACGCGTACTTGCTTATAAATCATTTGAATCATTGATTGAGGTTGCAAAAGGTCCAGCAAATAAAGTCTTTATTCCGTCTAATGCAATTGAAACACTTGGTACTCTCGGGGCAATTGGAGAAATCTTTAAAGAAAAACAAGCGAAGAAATTGCCTTCTTCAGATACACCAAAAGAACAATAAGAGTGAAAAAGAGAAATGGGATGCCATTTCTCTTTTTATTTTTGAGTAGGATAAAAAATATTAGTCCTTTGCCATTATGGATAGGGCTTTTTTGTTTGTCACTTTTCAAAGAATTATAAGTTTAGAGTGTTTGGAATTGTTAAGTGGAATAACACGTTTACTAGACGGTTAAAAAACTGTCAAAGTAATATATTTTTGTTAAAGAAAATTTAAAATATGATATAATGGAATTTTGTGGATATTAAACAAGGGAGTGGGAAACAAGTGCAAATATTATTAATACGTCACGGTGAATCCGAAGCAGATATTTTACATGTACATGAAGGACGAGCAGACTTTGAATTAACAGAAAAAGGAAGAAGGCAAGTGCAAAGGCTTATGCAGAAAGTGAAAGCAGATTTTCCGCCAGATTTCATTTGGGCAAGTACATTAAAACGTGCTCGCGAAACAGGTGAAACATTAGCAGAAGGAATTGGATGCCCAATTCAATTAGAAGAGGAACTAATGGAGTTTAATAATGGGGTACAAGCTGGCTTATCATTTGAAGAGGCAAAAAAATATCCAGAGCCAAAGTTTCTTCATGATCGATTTGAAAACGGGGAATCATTTATTGAATTTAGAATGAGAATAGAAGGCATCTTTTCTAAAATCGTGACAGAGAATACATATGACCGAATTGCAATCGTTGCACATGGTGGTGTAATAAATAGTCTATTACGTGCGTTTTTCAAAATGCCAATTTCAATGGATTATTATTTTAAAATGGGAGATACGGGAATAAGTTTAATTGAAATTGATGGTGAACAAAAAACGATACATTTCATTAATGATACGAATCATTTGGACGGGATGTAAAAACCTATGTATAAAGTAGTATTTTTTGATGTTGACGGTACGCTTTTAAGTGAGATTGACAGAAGTATGCACGATAGTACAAAAGAAGCGATACAAAGATTAATAGATAAAGGGATTCATGTAGTTGTTACTACAGGGAGACCATATAGCTTATGTTCGCAATTTAAGGAACTAGGCATAAATACGTTTATTTCTGCAAATGGTGCGCATATTAAGTGTGAGGAATCAGTTATACATAAATCAGTACTTTCCAGTGAAATCGTTCATGATATCTCAGAGTTTGCAGAATTACATGGTCACGGCGTTTCTTATTTTACTGAGGGTTTTACAATGAACGGAATAGCCTCAGATAATGAGCGTGTAATGCAAGCGCTTAGCGAGACGTTAAATTTAGGGGAGTACCCTGAAAAAAGCAAGGATTTGTCTGAAGAGATCTATTGTTTATGTCTGTATGCGGATGAAATAGAATCTCAAAAATTTATTGAAAAATACCCAATGCTTACATTCGACCGTTTTCATGGTTATGTCATAAATGTATTGGAAGATAATAAAGTATCGAAGCTCACCGCAATTCAAAAAGTATTGGATCACTTAAACATTTGTAAATCAGAAGCAATTGCTTTTGGTGATGGTGGAAACGATATTGAGATGTTGCAATATGTAGGATTAGGAATTGCGATGGGGAATGGCGGAGAAGTACTAAAAACAAAAGCTGATTTCGTTACAAAGAAGGCAAGTGAAGGTGGTATTTCCTTTGCCTTAAAGGAGTTTCGTATTATTTAAAGATAATAGCTAGTCAGTTTGAAAAATCCTGTTTTCATGACAGGATTTTTTGTTTAACAATATTCTTGCAATAAAAGTAAAAATGTGAGTATAATGAAAAGTAATTAGGTAAGCTAATTAATTTAAGGGGAAGGAGAGTGAAGATAAATGGGTTCAAAAAATGATTCTCTACCTTTAGGGATTGGGCCGTATACAGAGTTAATAAAAAAGACAGCATCAGCGGATACGGATCCAATCGCAGCAAAACTTGGTTTGTTAATGTTATGGACGTCTGATAATGTTCTTGATGCTGTTGACGTAGATTTAGCTCCGCTTGGTATTTCGGAAAGTAAACTAGATTTTTTACTGTTGTTTATTTTGCGTGAAATGGAATCAAATGGGGAAGAAGTGAATATGAGTCCTTCGGATATTGCGAGTCGATTAGGGATAACACGTGCTTCTGTCACTGGTTTATTAGATTGGATGGAGAAACGAGAGTTAATTGTAAGACTCCATCATTCTGAAGATCGAAGAAGATTAAAAGTGAAAATTACCCCGAAAGGAAAAGAACTAGTTACGCAATCTTTACCAACTTTTTGGTTATCTTGCGCTTCGTTAGTTGAAGACTTTAATCAAGAAGAGCGTCAAGTTTTAGAGAAGCTATTAAATAAAATGCAAGTAACTATGCAGGTGAAATTAGGAGAAGGTAGGTAAATAAGTTGATTATGAGGATCAACTTATTTATTTGGAAATATAATTAGCTTACCTTATTATATGTTTAACTAACTTTAGAGACAGTCATATTTTTTAAAACGAGTAGCAGTTAAAGAAATGCCATTTTGCGTACTTTAGAGGTTTTAAGTGGATAAAAAAATTATAATAAGGGAGAGATATTATGATGGAAATAGGAAAGGAAATAAATAGTGAAAAGAATTACACAATAATGACCGTTGTATTATGTTGGTCGGGTATGGTAGTTATGTCTAGCTTATATGTAACAATCCCTTTAATTGCTCTATTTTCAGACTTTTTTAATGCTTCACTAGCACAATCTGCAGCTACAGGCAGTATATTTTCTGTTGGCTTTGCTATAGGTTGTTTGTTATTTGGGGCAATCTCTGATAAATATGGGCGAAAAAAAGTGATCTTCATTGGCTTACTTGCTCTGTCGATTATTTCTTTTTCCTTAGGGTTTGTAGGGAGTTTATTTTGGCTTGTTATTCTTAGAGGATTACAGGGTATCGCAGCAGCTACATTTTCTCCGGTAGCGTTAGCCTACGTTGTAGAAATGTTTCCAGTAGAAAAAAAGGTTACAACAATAGGATTTGTTAGTACCGGTTTTTTAGTAGCTGGAATTGTAGGGCAGGTAATCAGTACGGTTGTTAGTCAGCATTTTGGATGGCATATGGTGTTCTTTCTTCTTAGCATTGTCTATATGATTACTGCTGTATGGGTTCATTATTCTCTTCCGAAAGGAGAGACGTCTCAATCCTATACTGATATTTTGGGACCAATTAAACAAATGGGTAAAGTTTTTACACATAAAAGCTTAGTAATGAGCTATATGATTGCATTTGTTTTATTAATGGCTTTTGTTAATATGTATATTGTTTTAGGGAATTATTTGAGCTCTCCTATTTACACTTTAACTGCAGAACAAATCCTTTATTTTCGCTTAGCGGGGCTGTTTGGTATGTTGCTGTCACCGATTGCGGGTCGTTTAACAAAGAGGTTCGAAGTAAGGAAAGTTCTTCAGGGGGGATTGTTGGTCGCTATTATTAGTCTAAGTGCAATGGGTTTTGTTTCATACCTGCCTCTACTTGTCATAATGAGTGTCTGTTTTGTAATAGGTATTGCTATATCAGTTCCGTCTTTAGTTTCTCTTGTAGGCCAATTGGGAGGAAAAGCAAGGGGAATAGCAGTTTCCATTTATACTTTTATTTTATTTTTAGGTACTAGTATAGGACCCATCATTTCTATTTATCTTATGAAAATAGGAAGTTATGCTCAAACGTTTATTTTATTAGGAATGATACTTTTTATTGGTTTTATAGCTTCTCTATTTATTAATAATGAACGTGTATTTGATGATATGTAAATTGGATAATGAATGAGTGGAAAATCACTCAAATAAAGGAATGCGAGGATCTTTCATATGCTCGCACAATAAAATATGAACTTGCCCACGATGATGATAAAAATGTGAGAGAATTTCAAGTAACCATTCAAACCGAGAATAAGAAACACCCCAATAGGCAGTCATAACTTCTGCTAATTCTTCTTGGGAATAGGAAAGAAATGTTTTAGAGAGAAGATTGTATCCTTCAATCATTATTTGTTGCATATGGGCAATTGTTTCCGGTGTATATTCTAAATAAAAAGTACGTAACTCTTTATCCGTACTACCATTTAAAATGAGTAAATCTGCATGGCAAATAAGAGAAAGATGTGCACACATTTCAAATAAAGATCGCTTCGAGTGAATTGGTTGTATTTTTAAACTATCTTCATTATATTGGTTAAGCATTTGAATAGAAGTATCAACAGCAACTTGTAGTTGATGCAATGCAGATTGTACAAACATTGTAATTCTCCTCTTCTCCGTATATAATAGTTTCTTAAGAGTATTATATCATACTCAAAATTCCGAAAATTCTAGTAGTTTGACTAGCATATTGAAAAGTATTATATTGTAAAAGGTCATATGAAACGTGAAATAGAATGGAATGCAATTATTGAGTTAGGAGTTAGACCAATGAGTTTGAAATATGGAAGAGATACAATTATTGAAGTTGACTTAAATGCAGTAAAACATAATGTAAAAGAATTTAAAAAGCGTGTGAATGATGAAAATATTGCAATGATGGCTGCTGTAAAAGCAAATGGGTATGGCCACGGGGCGGTTGAAGTTGCGAAAGCTGCTATTGAAGTAGGAATAAATCAGCTTGCAGTTGCATTTGTAGATGAAGCGATAGAGTTAAGAGAAGCAGGAATTAACGTGCCGATTTTAATTTTAGGTTATACATCAGTAGCAGCTGCGGAAGAGGCAATTCAATATGACGTTATGATGACTGTTTATAGAAGTGAAGATTTACAAGGTATAAATGAAATCGCAAACCGTCTTCAAAAGAAAGCGCAAATTCAGGTGAAAATTGATACAGGAATGAGTCGTATCGGTTTACAAGAAGAAGAGGTTAAACCATTTTTAGAAGAATTAAACCGTATGGAGTATGTAGAGGTAGTAGGAATGTTTACACATTACTCTACGGCAGATGAAATTGATAAATCATATACGAATATGCAAACAAGTTTATTTGAGAAAGCTGTCAATGCAGCAAAAGAATTAGGAATTCATATTCCATATATTCATAGTTCAAATAGTGCAGGTTCAATGGAGCTTAGCAATACATTTCAAAATATGGTCCGTGTAGGTATTGGAATATATGGAATGTATCCTTCAAAAGAGGTAGATCATGCAGTCGTTTCTTTACAGCCTGCGTTGTCGTTAAAATCAAAAGTAGCTCATATTAAACATGCGAAGAAGAATCGCGGTGTAAGTTATGGGAATACGTATGTAACGACTGGTGAAGAATGGATTGCAACTGTACCGATTGGCTATGCTGATGGATATAATCGTCAGTTATCTAATAAAGGGCATGCATTAATAAATGGAGTTCGAGTACCTGTTATTGGCCGTGTTTGTATGGATCAACTTATGTTAGACGTTTCAAAAGCAATGCCAGTACAAGTTGGGGATGAAGTAGTATTCTACGGTAAACAAGGTGAAGAAGAAATTGCGGTAGAAGAAGTAGCGGATATGTTAGGTACAATTAACTATGAAGTTACATGTATGTTAGACAGAAGAATTCCACGAGTTTATAAAGAAAATAATGAAACGGCTGCTGTCGTAAATATACTAAGAAAAAACTGAATCGTTGTGATTCAGTTTTTTTATTTTTGACAAATGAAAAATGTTCTGTTTGTACCGTGTAATTGAATGTTCTTAAAACCTACAGATTCCAATGAAGAAATTATTTCTTCATTGGAATAACAAGCTTCCTCAAAAGAAAAGTCACTTCTTGTCCAATTATTATCTATGTCATGTTGAAATAGTATAAAGTTCATTTCTGCTTTTTTATTTTCGTTATCATATGTAGAATCAATTGTACATACATATTCTTCCGCTGAAATATGAAATGAAGCAATCCAATTTTCAAGAAAACCTTTCTCCATATTCATATCAAATACGAATGTACCTTCGCTATGTAATACGGAGTAAACATTATGAAAAACATTTTTTAATTCATCTAATTTTAAAATATGGTTTAAGCTATCGCCAGTAGAGATAACATAGTGAAATTGCTCATTTATATTGAAATAACGAGCATCATCGACGATAAAGGTTGCGTCTGGCGCGTTTTGACGTGCGTATTCAATCATTTGAGCAGAACCATCTATACCAGTTACTACAAAATTATTATCAATTAATTTCTTAGTAAGGTGACCAGTCCCGCAGCAAAGATCTAAAATATGAGAATGTGGTGGTGCATATTGTAAAACGAATTTTTCCAAAAGTAGATAGGAGTGTTCAGCAAAATGTCCCCAATGTTTATTATAGATGTCTGCAAAAATATCATAATCAGAATAAATTAGTTTTTTACACATATGTATTCACCTCAAGATTCATTACATTATAATAGTTATGCTTCTTTTTCATTTCAAAACCACATTGTGTATATAGTTTTAAAGCGTGGTTATTTTTCGTTTCGACGTCTAATTCAATTGTTGAAATTCCTTTTGTAATAAGGGTATGTACCATATAACTAAGAATATCTTTTCCGTATCCTTTACCTTGATAAGAAGGATGAACAGCGAACCCTGATAGTGTAGTAGATTGTTCTTGCTCAGAAACTGTAATCGTTCCTATCACTTTTTCGTCGATAAGAGCACAGTAAACTTGATAGGAAGGGGAATTCATCATTTTTTGTAACCATGTAGCGGTATTTTTTGCTGAATCTCCAAAAGCTTTACTGGAAATTTCAATAAGATCAAGAAGTGACCCTGAAGATGCAAGAGTGAGCTGTATAGTATTCTTTGTTGATTTTTGCACTTCTTTTGCTTTGAACTCCATACTATATTCACTATATAAATAAGGTAACTTCATATGTCTTGCAAATTCTTTCCCAGAATCAGAATCCCCATTCATAATAAGAAGAGCTTCATCTGCCTTTCGGATTCGTATTTCTTTCATTGCAGTTTGTAAAAGAGTAGTGCCTATATGTTGTTTCCTATAGTTCGGATGAACAAACCCTATTAACTCCAGTTTTGTCGGTCTTTCAAAATCATACATACTTAATGCACCGATTAATTGAGTATTATCATAAAATAGGAAATCATTTATCTCTTCATTAGTACGAGCAGTTAAAAAGTTTATATGTAAATCTGATGAGTAATCAATTTGATCGTGTTGCCCACAAATATGAGCTAAATCTTTCATGCGCTGAATTTCGTTTGTTATTAAAGATTTCTTTTGTTCAATATTCATTTCATAACCCCTCTCATTCGTATTTAAAAATAGGATGGATGACTAAGCCACTTTTTTAACTCCACGCTGCCCTGAACAGATAATAACCGGTACAAATATCGATAGGGAGGTCTACATTCTGCAAGATGAGGAAGGGGCATAATGGTTTCGTAACCTTGTTTAAAAGCATGCGCCTCTTTTTCTGTAAACACATATTCTAAGCCGATAAAATCAAACTCCCGGGGAGCAACGGCATAGGCTTCTGTATCTACTAATCCCGTAATAGTTGTACCATCTGATAAAAACTGAGTAGGGTCCATATCAATTAAAACGAGCGTTGATTCCTTTGGTGCTGGTAAGGAAGAAAGTTGTGATTCAAAAGTAGGAAATGCATTTTGTATGCTTTCATTATCGGAATAAAACATATTCACAAGCTCTTTACTCACATTTAAAATGTGTGATTGGAATTCATCTAGTGTAATTTGGAAGGAACCTGACACATTTCCTATGTAATCGGCTTTAAATGTATGTATTTCTGCAAGCCCTTTTCCTAGACTGAATAAAATAGAATCTGGTTGCCCGATAAAAGATTGAACTGTGTTACCTACTAACTTTTCGGCTACAACGAATTCACGGCCATTTAAAATATGTTTTTCTAATATTGCTGGGATAGGAAGATTAGTATGTTCTTGCAGCAATGTATGTACAGCTTTTAAATGATGTACGTTCCTTGGATTAATTCCAAATAGGTTTTTACATCCCCACCAAAAATCATTATTTGGCTCTTCATTCATTTTAGAAGAACGAACGATGACTTCTGCATCTTCTGTTCGGACGAGAAACACATCGCTTGCATGGTCTTCATAACCTGGGTGTAAAGCTTGAATAGATAAAATAGGTGAAGTGAATAGTTGTTGTAGCATGAAGTTGCTCATTTTTTCTGTAAATTCTATAAATTCATTATATAACAGAATATGTTCCAAATGGATAAAGATAAGGACAACATAGAACTTAAATAAATTTATAGTGAGAAATCAGTGTGGAAATTATATTTTTCTAGTTTTGTATGAATTATCAAAATAATGTTTCTGATGATAAATCTGTAAAAATGCCTGAATGTAAATCCCGTATTTTTCAATAAATGAAAGGTTAAGCATACTTTTATAAGAGTTATAATGTAGGTTATGAAAAATATTTCTCAATAATAAAATGAAGTGAAAAATATGAAGAAGTAGAATAGATTCCTTTATAATAGTTTTAAATTAATTAATATAATTAACTATTAATATTGTTAGATAGGAGAGAATATGATGGCAAATGTACTCGTAATAAATTTTCCTGGAGAAGGTCATATAAATCCGACTTTAGCTATTGTAAGTGAGTTAATTCGGCGAGGGGAGACAGTTGTTTCGTATTGTATTGAAGATTATAGAAAGAAGATTGAAGCAACAGGTGCAGAATTCCGAGTGTTTGAGAATTTCCTCTCTCAAATTAATATTATGGAACGAGTAAATGAAGGTGGGAGTCCTTTGACGATGCTATCTCATATGATTGAGGCATCAGAGCGTATTGTGACTCAAATTGTAGAAGAAACAAAAGGGGAAAAGTACGATTACTTGATATACGATAATCATTTTCCCGTAGGACGTATTATAGCCAATGTTTTAAAATTACCTAGCGTTTCTTCTTGTACAACATTTGCTTTTAATCAGTACATTACTTTTAACGATGAACAAGAATCAAGACAAGTAGATGAAACGAATCCATTATATCAATCTTGTTTAGCGGGAATGGAAAAATGGAATAGGCAGTATGGAATGAAATGTAATAGTATGTATGACATTATGAATCATCCTGGTGATATTACTATTGTATATACTTCAAAAGAATACCAGCCGCGTTCAGATGTATTCGATGAATCGTATAAGTTTGTCGGCCCATCTATTGCTACTCGAAAAGAAGTAGACAGCTTTTCTATGGAAGATTTAAAAGATGAAAAATTGATTTTCATTTCTATGGGAACAGTTTTTAATGAACAACCTGAACTATATGAAAAATGTTTTGAAGCGTTTAAAGATGTAGAAGCGACAGTCGTATTAGTTGTTGGTAAGAAAATAAATATAAATCAATTTGAAAACATTCCGAATAATTTTAAGTTGTATAATTATGTGCCGCAATTAGAAGTATTACAGTATGCTGATGTATTCGTGACACATGGTGGTATGAATAGTTCGAGTGAAGCGTTATATTATGGTGTCCCGTTAGTTGTAATTCCGGTAACAGGAGATCAGCCTTTAGTTGCGAAACGAGTGACCGAAGTAGGGGCTGGAATAAGGCTTAATCGTAAAGAATTAACTTCTGAATTGTTACGTGAGACTGTAGAAAAAGTTATAGATGATGTGACGTTTAAGGAAAATAGTCGTAAAGTTGGAGAGTCACTTCGAAATGCTGGTGGGTATAATAGGGCAGTTGATGAAATATTTAAAATGAAGATGAATTCATACTTAAAACTTAAATAAATGTTTGGAGCACACTTACTGTAATATGTAAGTGTGTTTCTATAAATAAATTACATAAAAAATCACTGTAAAGGTGAAACTTTTGTGTATATAAACTCATATCTTTGAATTAGTAGTAAAATTACGTTAAAATAATACTAAGAAAATATATAAGTTTTGGGGGTAATGAATGAAGAAAGTATTTGAATACGTATTATTAACAATTGGCTCAATTATTGTAGCGGGTTCATTAGAACTTATTTTAGCACCTAATGGATTAGTAGATGGCGGAGTAACGGCCATTGCTATTATGGCGAATAAAGTTGCAGGATTGCCGCTTTATGGAGTGTTCTTAGGAATTAATATCCCGATTTTATTATTTACTGCAAAAGTAATGGGCAAGAAGTTCTTCATCCGTACATCCTATGCAAATGTTGTTACAACACTCGGATTGATTTATTTAAAACCATTTCCAGCAATTACAACTTCTGAATTGTTAATTGTTCTTTATGGAGGAGTTCTATTTGGTGTGGGTGTAGGGATTGTAGTAAAAATGGGCGGAGCAATTGATGGATCAGAAATGTTAGCTGTGTGGATGAATAAACATTTTAAAGTGCCGATTAGTACATTTTTACTTGCTGTAAATGCGGTTATTTTCATTTTTGTTGCCATTTTATTTTCAATTGAACAAGCGATGTTCTCATTAGCAATTTTCTATATTGTTACGAAGATGATTGATTTCATATTAGATGGTATTAATCAAGGAAAGAGCGTTATGATTATTTCTGGTAAAAATAAAGAAATAGGCGATCTACTTATGAAAGAATTGCAATTATCCGTTACGTATCTACATGGAGAAGGTGGTTTTTTAGGAGAACATAAGAGAATCATTTATTGTATTACAAACCGTTTCATTTATCCGAAAATGAAAGATCTCGTTCTCTCTGTAGATCCAACTGCTATCATTGAAGCTTCCTATTCAACAGAAACAACTGGTGTCAAACGTCCGGGAAGGACTGCGAGATCAGAAAAATAGTGAATGAAAATAGCTCCACGTAAGTATAACTTGCGTAGAGCTATTTTTATTTAGCGAACCAGGCCTTTTTCAGTAATTGGACAACGGTTTCGATACGATCCTCTGGAATACTGCCAAAACCGAGCAATACATACGACTCATCCATTACATTATGAACAGAATCGTATGTGGAGAGAGGGTATAACTTAATACGTTCTTTTGCGGCTGCATGAATAAGTTCTTGTTCATTCATCCCGTTATGAACGTGAAGTACAATATGAAGTCCGGATTGTTCACCGAGTATATGAACGTTATTTCCCATCTCGTTTGTAATAGATTTAATTAAAGAAATATGTTTTCTTTTATATAACGTCCGACTTCGGTTAATATGACGTTCCCAATCACCATTTTGAATAAACGTGGCAAAGGTAAGTTGCTGCAACGTAGAAACAGTTTGTTTAAACATACCACCAAGCTCTTCATAGGCTCTTAACAGATGAGGTGGTAAAACAATATATCCCATTCGTAAAGAAGGTAAAAAAGATTTCGAGAAAGTTCCCATATAAATAACACGTTCATTTGCATCTAGTCCTTGTAAAGAAGGAATAGGTTTTCCTATATAACGGAATTCCCCGTCGTAATCATCTTCAATAATATAGCCCTTACAATCATTCGCCCATTGTAATAACTCGAGTCTTCTAGATAATGGCATAATGATTCCAAGTGGAAATTGGTGAGATGGAGTGACATACGCTACATTGCAACCCGATTCACGTAAAGCGGAAATATGAATTCCTTTATCATCTAAAGGGATGGGGTGAACGGTAAGACCAGAACTTTGAATCATAGCAGGAATACGGTGAAATCCAGGGTTTTCGATTCCGAATTCCTTTTTTGAACCAAGCAGCTGAAGTAGTAGCCAAAGAAGAGGCTGCGTACCTGCTCCGATAATAATTTGATCAGGTGAAGAATGTACCCCGCGAGCATGATATAAATACTTTGAAATATGTTCTCGTAGAATGAGCTCACCTTGTGGATCTTCCTTAGCAAATAATTCATTTTCATACTGAAATAAAGTTTCGTGGATTGCTCTTTTCCAGTTTGTTATCGGAAAAGCTTTTTGATCAATAAGTCCTTGACTACAATCATAATCATATTGTTCGTTTTCTTTATTGTTAGCACTGTTTGACGCAATTTGCTGTTTCTTTTGAATGACATCAATATTAACTTCTGCAACAAAAATCCCACGTTTCGGTTTGCTTTCTACATACCCTTCAGCTAGTAATTGTTGATAAGCAGATTCCACTGTAATACGGCTCACATTAAGTTGCATAGCTAAATTTCTGTGAGAAGGAAGGCGTGTACCGGCACGTAGTGATCCATGAGAGATTTCACGTTTCATATATTCATAAATTTGTAAGTAAAGGGGTGTTTTACTTTGTAATACTAATGGGATAGTCAGATCCATTCGTAGACGCTCCTTTTCATACTGGCCTTATAAAAAAGAATAAAACTGTCACTTAAGCTAAGGACAGTGGCTTTCTATAATGATGATATAACATTTAGAAAATTTTATAAATAGTAAGGGGAGAATCATAATGAATATTAAAGCAGTAGTAACAGAAGAGGATTTACATGATGTATTTCCTGTATTACAACAGTTAAGAACAAAACTTTCAAAAGAAGAAGTAAGTTCTTTATTTCAAAAAATGAAAGAAGAAAATTATAAACTGTTTTCGCTACGTAATGAAGGGGATGAAGTTGTGAGTCTAGCTGGTGTAGCGATTTGTACGAATTTTTATAATAAGAAGCACGTTTTCGTATATGACCTTGTAACAGCAGAAGCACATCGTTCAAAAGGGTATGGGAATGTATTACTATCATATATAGAGAACTGGGGAAAAGAAAACGAATGTGAGTCCATCGCTCTTACATCAGCATTTCCTAGATTAGACGCTCACCGCTTTTATGAAAGAGAAGGTTATGATAAGGTAAGTTTTTCTTTTTATAAAGAATTATAAAGAAGGATAGGTTCTATATGACATAATATATAGAACCTATTTTTTATTACCTTTTTAAATGAGTAGATTGCTTGCTGTCTTTCATAAGTAAGCAAATCGTACTCGGTAAAATGGCAAGCGTCATTCCTAAAATAATTGCGATTATAGCATAACCTCTATACGGAACAGGAACGATCAATGGAAGCCCGGATAGGAAAATACCTGCTATTACCATTGAAATACTACAAATATTTGAAGCTCTTTTTTCAAGGTGTTTATCATTCCATTCCAATGAAACCGTTGATTTACTCGTATCAATTTTGGAACTGAAATAGCCTATTACTATAAACAAAAGCCCTAATGCTAAAAATATTAAATGATCAAGAGGAAGAGTGAAGCCAAGAGCGATGAGAGCAATGACAATATCGACAAAAAATAAAAATAGTAAAATTGTGTTGCCAATCCAAAGGAGAAATTTCTGGTTACTCGCTGCTTTAGATAAAGCTAAAAATAAAAAGAATAAGAAGGTACATATAATTATATTTACGATAACAAAGGTGCTTTTATCCATTGTTGATGTAGGCGTTCCATTGAAGTCCCATTTCGTAACAATACGTAATGGTAAGAAGAAATAGAGAATAATATTTGTCGTAATAATAGTGAGAAATAAAGCAATACTAAATCGATTATTCATTGAATCACCAGCTTTCTACATGAATAATTGGTATCTTATAACAAAATTATACAATACAATAAACGATATTTGTTTTGATTTTTCTGAAAAAACATTATAATTATATATGAAATAAAGAGGATTGTAGGAGGAAATTATGAAAAGCGTAATATTAAAAGGGGATAAAGTTACAATTCGTACAATTGAAGAATCAGATATAAAAACATTATGGGATCTCGTATTTAAAGAAGAAAATCCAGAATGGAAAAAATGGGATGCGCCATATTTCCCGTTCTCAATGCAAGAATACCCGTCTTATAAAGAGAAGATGGAAACTCGTTTAAAAGAAGAACCACTATCAAATTTAATTATAGAAAATAACGGTCAAATTATAGGGACGGTCGGGTTTTATTGGGAGTATAAGCCGACGCGTTGGTTAGAGATGGGGCTTGTAATTTATAATCCAAATTACTGGAATGGTGGCTACGGTACAGATGCGTTAACGTTATATCGAGATTTACTATTTGAAAAGATGGAGATTGGTAGAGTAGGAATCACGACTTGGTCTGGTAATGGACGCATGATGAAAGTAGCGGAGAAAATAGGAATGAGTTTAGAAGGTAGAATGCGCAAATGCCGATACTATAACGGAACGTACTATGATTCTATTCGAATGGGAATGATTCGTGAAGAATGGGAAGCGTTATATGTAATGAAGGGGTGAGGAAGTATGTACGTTATTATTGCTACATTTGATCGTGTGTTTACTAATAAAATTATAGAATTGCAAAATGAAATAACAAATATCATTGGCACAAATCAATTAGCAGGAGTAGAACCTCATATTACATTAGCTGATTACAATGAGGTAGATGTTAACTTATATACTAAGAAACTAGAGGAGTTTGTAGCTGTTCAAGAAAATATGGCTGCAATAAATTTTCCTTCTGTTGGAACTTTTCCTACTAATGGAACGATCTTTTTAGCACCGACCATTACAGATGAATTGTTAAAACTTCATCATTATTATCATGATAATTTTAAAACTTTTCATGATAATTTAAATTCATATTATGTGCCAGGAAAATGGGTTCCGCATTGTACGATTGCAAATAAGTTACATGCAAATCAGTTTTTAATTGCAATGGAATATATTTATGAAAAATTTGATTATGCAACAGCTTCAATTGAGAAATTAAAATTAATTAAGGTGAATTATGAAAATGGTTCTGCCATTTCTTCTAGTATATTAGCAGAATATAATTTTAAGAGAATGGAGACAACGAGATGACATATGTAATTAGAGAAATGAAGCAAGAAGATATCCATGCGGTACAATCAGTAGCGAAAGTTGCTTGGCATGATACATACGAAAGCATTATTCCGAGAGAGATTCAAGACAGATTTTTAGACGAGGCCTATTCTGATGAAAAAATGAAATATCGTCTTGAAAATACACATTTATTTGTTGCGGAAGAAGAGGGAGAAGTAATTGGCTTTGCGAATTTTTCACCTGTTAGATTGCAAAACGAAGCAGAATTAGGAGCGATTTATTTGTTACCAGATCAGCAAGGGAAAGGGGTAGGAAGTGCTTTATTACAAAAAGGGTTAACGGAATTAAAAGGAATTCGAAAACTATACATTCATGTAGAAGCAGCGAATGAAAAAGGAAAACGTTTTTATGAAGCGAAAGGTTTTGCACAATTAGAGGAATTTGAAGAAGATTTTGAAGGACATATGATGCAGACAGTAAGGATGGTTTTATACGTATAGGGAGGATTAGTAATGAAAATTTTTGATTTTAGTGAAAAAGTGGGAAAGAAAATCTCAGCATTTCAATCTAATTTCATAATGTCAAAAATATTAAACTATAAAGGAAATGTACATATCGGTGCTATGCATTTACGAGAGAATGGAATAATTGGATATCATGAAGCAGTTGTATCACAGCTGCTTCTTATTGTGGACGGAGAAGGATATGTATGCGGAGCAGATAAAGAAAAAGTGAAGGTGGAAGCGGGACAAGCTGTGTTTTGGGAGAAGGACGAATCTCATGAAACGAGTACGGAAAAGGGATTGATGGCAATTGTAATTGAGTCGGAGGAACTTGAACGAGCGATAGTAATGCCTATTAAAGAGGAGAGTTGTGAAAAATGATAGAAAAGGCAAATCGGGAAGAAACGGACGAAATAATACAATATGCAGCTCAATCGCTTTTTGAAGGGACAAGAGGGAATTGTCACTTAAGTACAGAGAAAGCGATTGAAATTACAAGGCCGATTGTAGAAAGGGGAGCATATTATTTAGTCGTTAAAGAAGAAAACAATGTAATGGGATGGATATTAATAGGGGAAAATACGGACTATTTTTCTCATGAAAAACTAGGGTTTATATACGAATTGTATGTTTTTCCAGAGTACCGCGGAAAAGGGTTGTCAAGAAAGTTAATGTGGGCTGGTATTAAGGAATTACAAAAGAATTATTCAGAAATTCGTTTGAATGTATTTGCTGGGAATTTTGCGAAAGAGATGTATGAAGAGTTTGGTTTTGTTGAAAGACAGGTAATTATGACTTTGAAGTGAGAAAAATAAAAAGAGAAAGAGAATATGTTGCGTATTTGCAAATGGTGTATCCGGCATTACAAATAGAATCAACTTACATAAATGAGATAGGACAAAATAATGATTTAGTGAACACTTTATTGCTGAAATTAAAAATGGATAAGTTCTTAAAGATACATAAAATAAAAGATTTTCTTTAAATTTATAGAGTATGCTTAAAAACAAATAAATTAGTATTATATAATATAATGTTATTATAGTAAAAGATAAAATTTGGAAAAATATCATTTTTTTGTTTAGAAATTTTTAAATTATTGATATAATCAATTTGTAGAATTGATTATTGGTTAATTTTACTATTTTTAAATTTTAAGGGGGATTTATTCATGGCAGGACAAATTCGCATGTCACCAGAGGAGCTTAAATCGAAAGCGACTCGATATGGACAAGGTGCAAATCAAATTGAGGACATTTTACGTCAACTACAAAACTTACAAAATGAATTAAGAGGAGAATGGGAAGGTCGTGCTTTCGAAGGTTTTGATCAACAGTTCAATCAATTAAAGCCAAAAGTACAAAACTTCGCAGAGTTATTACAAGAAATTAATATGCAGCTTAATAAAACTGCAGAAGCTGTTGCAAGACATGACGAAGATCTTTCTCGTAATTTCGGTCTACAATAAGACAGATAAAAAGAACTATATAATTTAGCCATGCAACCATACGTTGTATGGCTAAATTACTTTAAAATTAGAGTAAGATACGAAGTCTTTAACTTAATAGACTCGCAGTCGCAGGAGTGATAAGTAGTGAAAAAGTTCAAGTGGAGCATCTTGTTGTTTATTATTTTAGCTCTTGTGTTATCAACAGGGGTCTCCTATTTAGCGTTAAATCAAAATGTTAAGAAAGCAAATGAGAATGCTACGCAAAAAATGACAGTTGCATTGGTAAATGAAGATCAAGGTACTGTATTTGAAGGTAATAAAATAGCGTTTGGAGATCAATTTGTTAAAAATGTAAATAAAAATACGAAACAAGAATGGTACGTAGTAAGTCGTGGTGTAGCAGAAAGTGGTTTGAAAAATAATAATTACAATATGATGATTGTAATACCTAACGATTTTTCTAGAAAGGCTGTTGCAATTGATTCAGAACTTCCAGAGAAATTAACTTTAAATTATAAAGTAAATGCAACTGGGAATAAAGATTTGAAAGCTGAGGCAGAAAATACAGCTTCTGCTATTCTAGAAGATTTTAATAAGCAAATCATCGATGTTTATTTTGCAAGTGTTATCGGTAAGTTGCAAGGTGCACAAGATAATATAGGTAAAATAATTGAAAAAGGGACCAATCAAACGACTATGTATAAAAAAGATGTACATAGCCCGTTGGCAAATTACACAAACCAATTTAAAACGGTACAAGATTACACTGGTATTTCTGTTAATAGTTTTAAAGGATTCCAAGATGTTTTAAAAGGGTTTGGACAAGCTTTAGATGAAGGGAATAAATCTAATAATACGTATTTAGAAGGATTTAATAACTTTCAAAAAATACAAACGGATAATAATCTGTTAGCGAATAATTTTACAAATCAATTTAATCAGTATATGAGTGATATGAATTCAGGCGATGTTTTAAAACAGTTAAGTGCATTAGAATCTGCGAATAAAATTATCGCAAATCAGTTTACGCTTTCAGAGAAAGATCCTAATATTTTAGCTGATGCTTCAACAATTCAAAAGTATTTAACAGATGTAAAAAAACAAGTGTCAGAATATGATACAGAACTTGCAGGAAAGTTAGAAAGTGATATTCAAGAGACGGTAATTAAAAAGTTAAAGCAATCTATGTCGAATGATGGAAAGCAAGAAATCTTTATAAATACATTAATGAAGCAACCAGATGTTCGAATAAAGAAACAAATCGAAAATTTAATTGCGAAATTACCGAGTTTAAACATGGAAGAAATCGGTCAAAGTGATTTGCCAGATACAACGAAATTACAACTGCAAAATGTAATTCAATTTACAAAAAAATATAATAAAGAAAATAATTTTTATTATGATCCTGTAAATAAAATATCTTTAGGAAGCGCTATTAAAGAAGTAAAGGATAAACTTTATACAGAGGGAATTACATTTAGTGATACTGCGAAAGTAATTAAAATGGAATCTTCACAAAATTTGAAGATAAATATTCCAGAAGAATTTAAACTAGATGGAAGTACAGAAGCGTTACATATTGATGGTGTGGATCGTACAAGTGACTTTCTTCAAAGCGAAGCAGGAGAAATTACAATAGCTCCTCGTAATGAAGGGGATATAAAGATTAGCTTGCATGTAAAGTTAAAAGATCCAAACATCAATATAGATGTTTTCTCTCCTGTAACGTGGCAGTGGGAATTGAGCGGGACTCATAAAAAAGAAACTAGTTCTGAAAAAGAAGAACCTAATAAAGAGGATAAAGGAACACAAACGGAAAATAGCAAGGTGGAAAATGTGGTTCATAAATCACAGTATGGCATAATGCCGTTAGTACACAATGCTAAAACGCCTATTATTCAAAAAACAGAACAGAGTAATAATGGTGACAGTGTAAAGCCTGATGCAGGAGGAAAACCTGATACAGGAGGAAAACCAGAAACGGGAGGAAAACCTGAAACAGGAGGAAATCCAGACACCGGAGGAAAACCTGATACAGGAGGAAATCCAGACACGGGAGGAAAACCTGACACAGGAGAGAAGCCAGACACTGGGACAGATAACGGTAGCAATTCAAAAACTATTGAAAGTACAACGAATCAAGTTGTACATCAAAAAACAGAAGTATTAACAAAAAATATATCTAATGTATTAATAAAAGAAGCAGTAGATACAGTTGAAAGTTATCAAGGTTTAATGAGCCTTTACGAAATGTATTATGGGATTGATTTAAGAACGAAAGATGTAGGTCCTAAGCTAGAAGAGGGAAGTTTAGATACAATTGCAACTGAACAATCTTTGTATTACGTATTAAATAAACAAAGCTTAATTGACTTAATTTCAAATCTTGTTTCAGCTAGTATTACGAGTGAAGTAAAGCAAGATATGACAGGTTTAAAACAAAAAATAGACTCTTACCAACAGCTCATTACTAGTGCAGATCAAAATTCAATGCTACTAGCGGAGAAATTAAATGAAACGATGCAGCAAGCAACTAGTATGAATCAAAATTTAGGAGAGTATGTAAAAGGTTTAGCGAAATGGCGTGAGAGTAGCTTAAAGTTAGCTGAAGAACAACAAGTATTAACGACTAATAATGCAGGTGAGCAAACAGCTGTACTATCGTTAGACTCTGGTATTAAATCTTTAACGATGCAAACTCAGTCATTAGTAGAGAGTTCAAAGCATAGTTTAGCGACATCAGATGATGTGTATAAAACATTTGACCAAATTAATGGACAAGCAAAAGAAATTCAAGACAGCGGAACGACAATTGTTTCGAAAGCAGATTCCTTATTAAATGATTTTACGAAGAAAATGGAAGATGATAAAGCATTCTCGAAAAACTTTACGAAGATTTTGGCGAATAGTCGTATTGGAGATCGTCAAAATGAGATGCTATATGAGTTTTTATCTAGTCCAGTTCAGAAACAAAATGATGGGGTAATTGTAGCTGGTAATGCTTTTACACCATACTTAATCGTATTAACTTGTTTCATTGTTGCGTTATTTACAGCATATGCAATTGCGAATCAAGAAAAGAAACGAACGCAATCAGATCATTTTGAAGAGAGATTCTCTTTAATTGATATGAATGTACCAACTACAGTAGTAGCATTTGGAATATCGATTGTGGAAGGAATCAGTATAGGAATCATTTCAGGCCGTCTTTTAAAATTCGGTCAGGATCAAAGTTTACTATGGATTGCATTTATCACAATCATTATGATGGCGTTCGTATTAGTTTCAACATACTTACTACGACAAATAAAAATGGTAGGGATGTTTATCTTATTAGTATTTTTAAGTATGTATCTATTTTTAACTGAAGCAGTTGGAAGTAAAGTAGACCAAATGTCTTCTGTAGGTAAATTGCGTCAATTTTCACCGCTTCAATATATAGAAGGTTTTCTAAATGATTTTATTAGCGGTAAAGATACAGGAAAAGTTATTTTTATCGTATTGTTTGTAATTGCCATTATAGGATTAGTTAGTAATCTATTTGTATGGCACAAGAAATGGGAGGAAAAAGAAGTAAATGATCAAACAATGGAGCATAGTGGTTAAGTTATCATTTATTTGTTTCCTTTTACTGTTTGTCGCGCTACCGATTAGGAGCGCGGCGGACAGTTATCTTGGTGATGATGGAAAGATTCAGTTTAAAGTAGACCGCTTTGAAGATAAAGACCAAGAAAAAAATAAAAAGGAACATAAGGAAACAGAATTAGATAAAGCATCAATTGAGTTATTTAATAAAGATATAGAAGAAGAAATTCAAAAAAAGAAAAAGAAAGAACAAAAAGAGATGGAATCCTTAAGAGATTCTCTTTTTATAAAACAAAAAGAAAATACTCGTGTTAAAGATACGAAAAATAGTTTATTTAGCAGTGAATACGTTGTAAGAAAAAGCGCTGATGAAGTAGCGAGTAATCAAACAATGAATGAAAAGCCAATCAGTACAACAGTAATCATATTGTTAGGCGGCAGTGTTTTACTTATTTGCATCGGTATTTATACGGTTCTTCGGAAAAGTTGGAGGTAAAGTAATGGCAATACAAACGCATATTAATGTAACGGTAGATTTTAGTAAATGGAATGGAAATACATATGATTTGCGTATTCCGAATCATCAATCTATTAAATATTTATTGAAAAACTTATTAGATACGTTAAAGATTGATAATCATGAAGGTTCACATTTTGTAATGAAAGTGAAAAATAAGTCAATTGTTTTAACAGATAATGATCGTTTAATTGATCACCAAATAACAGACGGAGATATTTTACAAGTTTTATAAAGAATATTTCTTACTTGTAGTTTTTGGAAAATAAGTTATTACTGGTTATAAAGAAAAGGAGAAGAGGATAAACATGACGGAAAAAACAATTCAAATTGATGCAATGAACTATCAATTTCAAATAGAAAAAGAAAATTGGAAATTGGAGATGACAAAATCTCAAACACGTATAAAAGACTTCCGTCAATTCGATATAATTACGGGCGCATCATCTGACTTTGTACCATTAACGATAGAAGAAATGGATGATATGTTTACGTTTCTATTTCAAGTCGACAAAAAATTATATAAGTGGGACGACCTTGGCCGTTTTGGAAGAAATGAGAAATTGAGACTGCTTCAAAATGTTGCGCAATTTCGTAAATATTTAAATAAACGAATTACGTTCTTTTTACATCCAGACAATATAGTTTTTAATGCGAATTTAATGCCAAGTATTATACATAGAGGAATTCGAGATATTGTTCCACCAACCCCGTTGTTAGAAGAGCAATTTTTAACGCAATACAAGTGTCTAATTATTGCTTTATTCTCCGAAAAGCACAATTTTGATGATTTATATGCTGGGTTACTAAAAGATGCAAAAGAAACAACATTTGAACAGACAGTTGCTCAAATGGAAAGTTTAGATGCATTACTGCAGTTTCTTGATGACAGCTTTGAGAAGGAACAAACAAAAACAGAAAAAAATATGCAGTTAGTACCTAAAAAGAGCTATAAATCATTTAAATACTTAGCTTTTTCCTTCATAGCGGCGACAGTTATTTTAGCTGCTCCTTTAATATATTTCACTTTTATAAAATTTCCTTATCAAAATAAATTATTAGAAGCAAATGTGAGTTTCATAGCAACTGATTATGACAAAGTAATTACGCAATTAAATGAAGAGGAATTTGAATCATTACCGATTGCATCTAAATATGAGTTAGCATTTGCATACATTACAGCTGAAAAACTAGGCGAAGATCAAAAGAAGTCAATTATGAAAAATATTAGTTTGAAAAGTGATGAAAAGTATTTGTTGTATTGGATGTATAACGGAAAAGGTGATTTTGATAAATCATTAGATTTAGCTAAGATACTTGATGATCCTCAGCTTATTATGTACGGCCTTGTTAAACAAATTGAATCACTGAAAAATAATCCGGATTTATCAGGTGAAGAGCGTGATCAAAAGTTAAAAACATATGAGCAACAATTAAATGAGTATAAAAAGAAATATGGCGATGCATCAAACGATAAAGACTCGTCGAACACAGAGAAAAAAGAGTAAGCAAGCACTTGATGAGACAGTTGAAAAGGAGCAGTGAACACGGATGGAGCAACTATTAGTATTGACTTATGGAGACAAAATATATAAGTGCACATTACATCCAAATGAGCAATCAATAGTGTCGATTGGAAAAGAGTGGACAAATGATATTACGAATCCAAGTTTAGAACAAGAAGTAGAGTTAAAGTGGAATAATGAAGTAAATGCTTGGATGGTACAGGATCAGTTAATAGAATTTAATAAGGAAATTGAGATTGGGAAAACAAGAGATGTGAGCTTGAAAATCTTTATATCTATTGTTGGCACAACTAAAGTGTTTGATATCGGAACGAAACATTCTCTTACAGTGAGTCAAAACGATTACGATGATATTTCTATTACTGGGACTAGTGTAGATTTAATGCTATCTCGCGAAACGTTGTACGATTCTTTTAAAGTGAACGTGTATGGCGGGGATGTATTTCATAATTATACGAAGTTAAAAGATAGCGTTATGTTGGAATCAGGAGACGTATTATATTTTGATGGTATTTTATTGGAGATTGGTAGTGAAGACATTCAAGTACTTTCTTCAGAAGATAAAGTGAAATCTGCGTTACCTATTTTAGTAGAATCAGAAACAAATTATCAAAGTGGTTATCCAGACTATCATCGTTCACCGCGTATTATTTACCGTGAACCAGAAGAGAAAATGACAATTGCAAAGCCTTCAAGTATGCCATCAAAACCAACGGAGCATTTAGCAAGAATCATTGCACCTTCACTTGTCATGATTGTCGTAACCGTATTACTTGCAATTTTCATGAAATATGGAATGTTTATTATCGCATCGATTGCGATGACATTAGTAACAATCATTGTTTCTGTCACATCTTATATAAAAAATTTAAAGCAATATAAAGTCGACATTGTTGAACGTGATAAAAGCTATAGAGAGTATATAAAACAAAAAACGAAAGATTTACATGCAGAAAGTGAAAAACAGCGTCACGCATTACATTATCACAATCCAAATGTAGAAGTAATACGTAATATGGCAGTTCAAGTAAATCCTCGAATTTATGAAAAAACAATGTTACATCATGATTTCTTAACATTTAGCGTTGGAACAGGACAAGCTAATACGAGTTTTGAAATTCAATTTAATGAAGAAGAATTTAGTCAAACGAAAGATGAATTAATTGATATAGCACGTGAACTAAGACAGCGTTATCTATCATTGGAAGATGTACCAGTTGTAACAGATTTAATGAATGGACCAGTCGGTTATATTGGTCAACGCTCTTTAGTGTTAGAGCAATTACAATTATTAGTTGCACAAACGGCTTTATTCCATAGTTATTATGACTTGCAGTTTATTACTATTTTTCCGGAAGAGGAAAAAGAAAAATGGGATTGGATGCGCTGGTTACCTCATGGAAGTGTTCGCGATATAAATGTACGTGGATTTGTATACCATGATCGTAGCCGTGATCAAGTGTTAAATAGTTTGTATCAAATATTGAAAGAACGAAAATTAAAACTAGATGAAAAAAGTTCTACTAATGAAAAAATGTACTTTGCACCGCACTATGTCGTTCTCATTACAGATGAAAAACTAATATTAGACCATGTTGTTATGGAATTCTTTAATGATGATCCGAGTCAATTAGGTGTATCACTTGTATTTGTACAAGATGTTATGCAAAGTTTACCGGAGCATGTGAAAACGGTAATAGACATAAGAGATGCAAAACAAGGGAACATCATCTTAGAGCAAGGAGAACTTGTTAACCGTCAATTTAAACTAAATCATGTGCCAAAAGGATTCAATTTAGAAGATATTTCACGGGCATTAGCACCATTAAATCATTTGCAAAACTTAAAAAATAGTATTCCAGAAAGCGTAACATTTTTAGAAATGTACGGCGTTGAAAAAGTAAAAGAACTGAATATCACAAGTCGTTGGGAGAAAAATGCAGCGCATAAATCTTTAGCTGTACCACTTGGATTACGTGGGAAAGAAGATATCGTAAACTTAAACTTACACGAAAAAGCACACGGACCACACGGGTTAATAGCAGGTACAACCGGTTCAGGTAAATCGGAAATTATACAATCGTACATTTTATCTCTAGCAGTTAATTTCCATCCGTACGAAGTAGCCTTTTTACTAATTGACTATAAAGGCGGCGGTATGGCGAATTTATTCAAAAACTTACCGCATTTATTAGGAACAATTACGAACTTAGATGGAGCGCAAAGCATGAGAGCGCTCGCATCAATTAAAGCTGAATTGCAAAAAAGACAACGCTTATTTGGGGAAAATGATGTAAACCATATTAATCAGTATCAAAAACTGTATAAAGAAGGCTTAGTAAGTGAACCGATGCCGCATCTATTTTTAATTAGTGATGAATTCGCGGAACTGAAGTCAGAACAACCAGAGTTTATGAAAGAGTTAGTTTCAACAGCGCGTATCGGTCGTTCGCTCGGAATCCATTTAATATTAGCTACGCAAAAACCGAGTGGTGTTGTAGATGATCAAATTTGGAGTAACTCGAAATTCAAACTAGCATTAAAAGTTCAAAATACGTCAGATAGTAATGAAATTTTAAAAACACCGGATGCTGCTGAAATTACATTACCAGGACGTGCTTACTTACAAGTTGGGAATAATGAAATTTATGAACTATTCCAATCAGCTTGGAGCGGAGCAGACTATGTAGAAAATAAAGAGGATAAAGAACATTTAGATGCAACAATCTATGCAATAAATGATCTAGGACAATATGAAATATTAAGTGAAGACTTAAGTGGACTTGGTAGCAGTAAAGAAGTAATAAGCGTACCATCTGAACTGGATGCTGTTATTGACTACATTCACGATTACGCAGAAATAAATGAAATTGAAGCGTTAGCAAGACCGTGGTTACCACCACTTCCAGAAAGCGTATATTTACAAGACTTACATGCTATTCAGTTCAAAGAAGCATGGACGAAAGAAAAGAAACCATTACAAGCAACAGTTGGTCTACTAGATCAGCCTGAATTACAATCACAAACACCATTAACACTAGATATTAGTAAAGACGGACACGTAGCGGTCTTCTCAAGTCCAGGCTACGGAAAATCAACATTCTTACAATCAGTCATTATGGATGTAGCTCGTCAGCATAGTCCGGAGCATTTGCATGTGTATTTAGTGGACCTTGGAACAAATGGTCTTCTACCTTTAAAAGGATTACCTCATGTAGCGGATACGATTACGATTGACGAATCTGAAAAATGTTTAAAGTTTGTTGAAAGATTAACTCAAGAAATGAAAAATCGTAAACGATTATTAAGTGAATATGACGTTGCAAATATTGAAATGTATGAAAAGGCAAGTGGGAAAGAAATACCACATATTATTATTGCAATCGATAATTATGATGCAGTAAAAGAAGCGAAGTTCTATGAAAGCTTTGAAATGCTAATTATGCAAATTGTCCGAGATGGTGCAAGTTTAGGAATTCATACCTTAATTAGTGCAGGGCGACAAAATGCACTTAGAATTCAATTGTACAATAATATTAAAATCCAAACTTGCCTATATATGATTGATCAAAGTGAAGTAGCTAGTATTGTAGGGAGATCTGATATAAAAGTGGAAGAAACAGCAGGAAGAGCGTTAATAAAACTAGAATCTCCTACATTATTCCAGGTTGCATTGCCTACGAAAGCAGAAGATGAACTACAACAAATTCAATTATTACAACAAGAAGCAAATGATATGGACCGAGAATGGGATGGAGAACGTCCGAAGGCAATTCCAATGATGCCAGAAGTGATTGATATTGCTACTTATCGTAAAAATAAAGACGTTACAAAAGCTCTACAAGCAGCAAGAATTCCAATGGGGCTTGATTTTGCAAACGTAGAAGTTATAGCTCATGATATTGCAGTGAATGATCATTTAATGATTTATAGTGTAGATGATAGTATGAGAAAACAAATTGTATCTAGCATCCTATCTCAATTGAATAAAGATTATTTTGAAAATGTGACGTTAGTGGATACAGCAGAGTATAGTTTCGTTCAATATAAAGACAATGTGACGCACTACATTGTAGACGAAAATGAAATAAATATGCATGCGAAGTATTGGATGGAAGTAATTCGTGAACGAGCTCTTGAATTAGCACAAGCAAGACAAGAAGGTAGAGAAATTCCTGTATTCACAAAACAACTCATTATCATGACAAATGTTGAAGAGTTTAGTAAATTTGTTTATTTAGAAATGGAGGATGCAGCGACTTTAATTGATCTATCTCGTACAGTAGGTATTTACTTTGTATTAGCAGGTCACCATGACTACATGGACCGAAATCGTGAAGCTCTACCTATGAAAATGAGAAGTAAACTAACAGCAGCAATTATCGCAATGCCATTAAATGATCAAAGTATCTTCAACATAAAATATATAAGCAACGAAGCACCATTAGGTAAAGATGAAGTGTATTACTATCAAAAAGGGAACATAATGAAACTAAAAATGCCTAGAGTAACTAACGAGGTGACAGTATGAAATTAAAGAAGAAAGCTAAGGTGATGATAGTCGTGTCAATAGTGGCAAGTTTATTAAGTGGATGTGGTTTTGGAGAGACAAAGATAGAGTATGAGAGATTAGTAAAGGCGTTGGATGAAGGGGATATGAAGACAGTTATGTCTGCGAGTGATGATGGGCATGCGTATGTGAAAGAAGAGGTTAGGGATAGCACTTTTATTGAGGATAATAATAAGCAAATAGGAGTAGTTTATCAAACAACGCAAGGTATTTATAGTATTAAAGATAATATTCTTTTTGGTGAGACACAAAAGAAAGTCAATACTCCAGTTGAGGATGAAAAACATAGTGACAACCCACAATATAAAGAAGAATTTGTATTCAAGTCAGATATAAGATACGAAAATGGACAGCTAGAAGCTTCAAATCGAGGGAAAGATATGTCTAATATAAAATTAATGCTCAATAGAGTGCAAGGAATAAAAGAATTAAAACCAAATGTGAATAAAAAAAGCTTCAGCCAACCAGCAACGATAAGCTATAATTTATCAGAAACTCAATTTAAAGAGATATTTAATGGGAATTTAGGATTAGAGTATGAGAAGTTTAGTTATGCAACACTACTAATTGAATTTAATTCTGCTAAGGATACAAAGGAAAATCCGATGGAAATAACAGAGATAACAATTTCGATAGGCTATAAACAAAGAAATGAAGAAAATAATATGATTAGGCATGATCAAGAAATAACAACATATTTACATAATAAAGAAGAAAATAATCGGAAATCAAAAAAAGATTACTTACAATATGAAAAGAAATTTAAAGAAAGCCATTAATATATATAAGGGGGGAGAATATGGTGAATGAGGAAGATTATAAATTAAGTAGTGATGTAGGAAAATTAAGATTATCGGCAAAAGATATTTATGATTATAATGCACAAGAAAAAAAATATAATAATTCTGATCCAATAATAAATCAACAGAAGTTACAAGACAACTTTAATGCTAATCTTATAGCTTCTGATGATATTCATTCAGTAACTGGATTTGGGGCATATGCTTTAGAGGATAGAAACACGCATGAAATTTTCATTGTATACGTTGGAACCCAACCGAGCCAAATAGGCGATTTAGCAACCGATGGAGCAATTGGGCTACATAATTTAACTAATTCACCTATATTGGGGTCATTAGCGGAATTTCAGTATAGTCAAGCAGAAAAATTTTATGAAAAAGTCAAGGCGGAGAATAAAGGAAAGAAGATAACTTTACTAGGGCACTCCTTAGGTGGCGGAGCAGCGAATACAGTTGCATTAAGACATCAAGAAGATAATATAAACGTATTAGCTTTAAATCCTGCGCCTGTTTTAAATAAAGATGTGGTTAAGTACGGATACGGGACCAATATGAAAAATTGCCGCAGTCTTATAAATGAATATGATCCTTTGTATGGCGCCATTAAGGCCGCAGATTTTGTAATACCTGGACAGGTTTATAAAATGGAAAATGGGGAAGGGCATTCTTTTTTATATGATCCAAAATTTTATTCTAGGAATGGGAATGTAGCAATAGATAAATTGAAAAAGGTTAGCGAAACAGGATTTGATTGGAAATTTGGTTTTTTAGAAATATCAGAATCTGCTGGGGACCTATATAAAGGAATCACTGGAAAAAAAACATTAAGTACAACAGAAGAAGTTGTAGTGGATTTAGTGGTAAATGGAACCCCAGTCAGTGCAATTCTAGTTGCAATAACAGTAGTGGGAGATACTAGTGCTCTAGCAACAAAAATAGCAAGTATAGGTGTAGAAACAGGAAAAAAAGCTTTGAAATTTAGTAAGGAAGTTATACAAGAAGTTAGAAATCAGGTGAATGCGGCTGTGGATTGGATAGAGAATAAATTAGCAAAATGTAAGGAAAAGGTACTTGAAGTGTTAGAATCAGTATTTAACGCAGCTGTAGATTTTTTAGTAGGATGCATCATTCTTTATTTATCCCGTGATGAAATTATAGCAATTGCAAAAGAAGTAGCATCTTCCCTTGTTCAAGATATTTTAGATGTATTTAAAGGTGACTTTGAAATTGATACAAATATTGCTTCAATTGCTGGAGATTATGTAAGAAGCCATCGCCAATCATTATTAAACTATTTTATGAATGATGGTAGTAGAGGGTTAAATCGTTCATTATTAGTAGAGATTTCCAGAGATGTGAACGAACTTTCAAATGATTTAAAAGAGTTAAGTCAAGATGTAACAGATGCGGTAATTTCTATGATAGCAAAAGATGAAGAGTTAGCTTCAGTTTCCTATTATTGATAAATGTTAAGGAAGGGGGTATGAGGATGGATTTACATATGATAATGTCGAGGGTTCATAGTACATTTCCAGACAGTGGTGGGCGAGATCAAATTATTAACGTTGTTATGCAACTTGAAAAAGCAGCTGTATCTTTGACAGGAGATATTAGAAAATTAGAAAGTAGTATTGATAATAGTTTGCAAGGTAAAACACGTGATGCTTTTATTGATCGTATCCGCCAATTAGAAAAAAGGCGACAAAAAATAGAAGAGAAAATTATCGTGTTAAAAGGATCGGTGAATTAATATGAAAGATTATATGGAGAAAGTTTTGCCTTTAGGAAGTGTAGTGAGGTTGAGTACTGAGGAAGAAAAAGATGTAGAGTATGTAATTACTACAAGAGGAATACTTCTCGATGAAGACACTTTCTATGATTATGGTGGGGTATTACACCCAGTAGGTTTGACGGCAGAGACATATAAATTATTCAATGACTTTGATATTTTAGAAGTGAAATTTGAAGGGTATAAAAATTCTATTGAAGGAAAATTTGCTCATAATTTTAAAATATGGCGAAATGAATTTGTAAAAACGATAAAGAACAAGGCTGAAAATAATAAGTAACAATTATTAATAAAACAAGGGCTATAATATATTTAGAAATAAATAGACTTTCCTCTTCCAACATGGAAAGAGGAAAGTCTATTTTTGATTGAATAAGAATCTAAACATCTAGTATTACGTGGGAACAACATGAAAAAGAACGTCAAGAATTTATAGCGAATAGAAAAAGAATAAAATAAAAGTTGAAATAACATTTGTAAATAATAGTCATAGACTGTTTTTTATGGTGGAAATCTATTTGTGAAGAAATGAATCATTTTATCCTATACGATGAAAATGGGATATTTCGGTATTTTTATAGTTAGGAAAAAGTTATTCTAAAAGGAGTATGTTGGGTGAATCATAGACGTAAGAAAAAGAAACCGAAACAAATAAGAAAAGAATCTGTTCAGATAAAACCGATAGTAGAAGAAAAACCACTAAAGAAGAGTAGCAACAAGTTGGTTGATATTCTCCTAGGTATTCTTCTTTTCCCAATTTTTATATGGGCTGTCTTGGAAGGTTCTACAACACAAGTAAGCAAAGGGAAGAATTTCCTTATTATCTTTTTCTTTATCTTAATTGCAATAGGGTTATCTATGATAGGAAACAAATAAGGGGGAATTCAGATGTTTAAGAAGAAGGAGAAAAAAACATTTACGTTAGACTGGTAAACACACAAGGGGAAATCATTCGAGAGTTTAATTGTACAGAAAAAGACTTGCGAAAAGTAAAAGAAAATGGTGCTGAAATTCGTTTGGTTGGAGACAACTCATATGAGATGGTAGCAACCGATGAACAACTAGAAAAACTAGCAAGAGCTGAAGCAGAAATCGAAGAGGAAATTAAGGCATGGGAAGACGCTTTAAATGAGAGTTTGGAGGAACGCGAAGAAAGAGAAGCGAGACAGAAGGAATTGAAAGAAAAGAATAAATGGAGTACAAAGAAGAAAGTAATCATATTTGGACTGATATTCTTTGTATTTATTGGATTACCTATTATCGAAGGGTATCAGAATAGTAAACTAGTTAAAGAAGGTACATCATTACATGCAGAAATTGTAGGTAGGCATGTAGAGAAGGAATTCATGTTTACACACCCCACATTAGTAGTTGAGGTAGACGGTAAAAAGCATAATGTATGGGTAAGTGAAGAGACATATAACGGAGCAGAGTGGTTAGGTAGACTAAAAGTCATCAAAACAAAAGATGGTAAAGTTGAGAAAGATCCTAGATATGAGGGCGAAGACTTAATCACGAGTTATTAAGCAGTATGTTTTTAATATTCGCTTCTCAAATTAAACAACATTATTATTTGCAAAAATCGAATCCATTAAAATAAAAAACAAATTTAAAATAACTGTAATAACCTGCTAGCAAATTGTTGATGGGAAGTTATCACCTTTCTGAAGATAAAATTAAAGAGCTTTATTATCTCGATACAATTGTGCTGACAGTAACGTTTTTACTAAGTGGGTGGAGTTTCAGGGAGTATGAGGGATATGCTTAAGTAAAAGAGAGAAGAATATTTAGAGCTTTTGAGGAGAAAGAAGGCTATTTGAACTATCAAAAGCATTCTGATTATGTACGGTAATTAATGTAGAGATAATATTATCTGAATATAGTTACACAAAGATGAATGTACTTAAAAAGTTAGGAATGTAATGGGATTTTATTGAATGAAAATTATTTAAACTGTATAGAGGTGAAAAGTCAGGATGTGGAATATAAAAGAAGAAGATTTAGATGAATTTAGGATGACATGTAAAGATCGTTTAAGTCCTGAAGGTGCTGCGGGCTTTATATTTGGAGGAATACTTTATAGTTCAATAGCCGTTTTTTCTATTATTGTATCAGGTGGTTGGGAGTACTGTATGGTTCTCCTTAACATAGGAATTGTTAAGCTAGAGGTGTTGGCATATGCTCTGCAAGTAATTTTTTTCGTGCTATATTTATTTCCAAAAGCACAATTTAAATTTCAAAAGTTACAAACATTTGTCGTATTATTATATGCATTTCAAATGGCTACTATATTACTTACAGTTTTAGTTGTTTCTGAAATAGCTAATAATTCAATGGATCGTATTACGTTGAATTATGTATGTTTGCTATATTTAGGAGCAGTAATTTTCCATATTGTAACAACAATAGATACATTTAAATTGGCAAGTAAAGGTGCGTTTAGTATGGATGAAAGATCTGTGTCCTTTTTTAGTAAAACAAAAGGAACTATGATGAAAGTTGCTTCAATATACGCATTAATCCTTCTTATTTTGATTTATTTTCATAATGATTATGCATTTGATACTTTTATTGGATATGTAATAGGAACTGTTTTAATGTATACGATAGCCATCGGTGCAGCTGAATTTCAGCTATTAGTATATTGCAGGTTTAAATTTCCGTCATTTAACATTTCATGGGAGCAACATAAAAGAGAGACTCCAAGATATCGAAAGAAAAATAAAAAAGGTAAATCGAAACGTAAGGCATAAAGAAAGTGTGTATTGTAAGTTTTGGTGGTGAAAAAGTAATAATTTATAGGAGAGTATTTGAACTACTAAAAGAAAATTTACTTATGTAAGGTGATTAAAGTGATTAGAAGATAATCTGATCGAAAATGTAGAGAGTGTAGTGTGATGATGAAATGAACACAAAAAAGGTTTCTAAAATGATTACTATCATAATAACAATCAGCCTACTACAATCATGTAGTTTTTTTGAAGAAAAGGTAGAGTATGAGCCATTTATTAAGGCATTGGATGAAGGTGACATGAAAAAGGTTATGTCTGCAAGTGATGATGGGTATGCTTATGTGATCCAAAGAGGTATTTATAGTACGTTTGAGCAAAAAGAAGATGGAGAGCACAGTAAAACAATTCGTCAGACTACGGAAGGTGTATACAATACAAAAGATAAAAGTTTATACGGAGAGGCGATACAAACAGTTGCGACTGATATAGAAAAAGACAAGGGAAAAAGGACAAATGAAAATTATAAAAAAGAAACGATTTATAGTACTCATGTTAAGTATGAAAATGGACAGGTGAAAAGTCCAGATTCAAATCTAGATGTTTCATACGTAAACTTAATTGTAGATCGTTTAAATGGGATAGGGAAACTAAAGATGAAGCCTGAAGATGATATAAAAAAGTTTGATCAGCCTAATTCAGTGGGATATCGACTAACTGAATCTGAATTTAAAAATATTATTAATAATAAATTAAAGATACAATACGATGAATTTGATGGAGCAACAATCGTATTGCACCTGGATGCCCCAAAAAATCCAAAACAAATTTTGCAAATGAGGATAGATATAGACTTTAAAGAAAAGAATGAGGATGGAAAATTAGTAGAAAATATGTTCCAAATAATAACGTATTTTAATAGAAAACAGGATAATAACCAAGATGCGAGACAGGAATATTTAAAATACAAGGCGCAGTACAACAAAAGAGATGGTTAAGAGTGGCGATGAAAATAAAAAGGTATAAAATCAGTGACTAAGAAAATTGCATCTATATTTTGGTAATATACTATAGTTCGGGGAAAGGTGGAGTTAACAAATGTGGAACATAAAAGAAAAAGATTTAGATGAATTTAAAATAACATGTAGAAATCGCTTAAGCCCAGAAGATTCTATGGTGTTTATGTTTGGAGGAATAGTTTATAGTTCATTATTCATGCTTTTTATTTTGGTAGCATTAATTAAGATTGGCTGGGGTTACTATCCAACTCTCTTTGACAAAATAATTGTTAGTATTGAATTAGTGTTATATGGTTTGCAAGTAATCTTTTTCATTCTATATCTAATTCCAAAAGCTCGTTTCAAATATCAAAAGTTGCAAGCATTTGTGATATTATTATTTGCATTTCAGCTAGGAACTATAGGATTCACATTATTTATACTTCCAGCAATTTCGAATTATTCAATTGATCAAATTACATTATTGTATGTGGGTTTATTGTTTCTAGGAGCAGTTTTTGTTCATCTGGTGACAACGATTGATACCTTTAAACAAGCAGAGAGTGGAGCATTTAGTATGGATGAAAGAGCAACTTCATTTTTTAGTAAAACAAAAGGCAATGCAATGATTGGTGTTACGATATATGTACTAACCCTTCTTATTTTAATTTATTTTCATAATAATTATGAAACAGGGGTTTTAGTGGGGTATATGGCAGGAACCCTTGTAATGTACGCAGTAGCCATAGGCGCAGCTGAGTTCCAATTATTAGCCTATTGTAGATTTAAATTTCCATCATTTTATATTTCGTGGGAGGAACATGAAAGGGAACGTCAGGAATTCTTAAAGCGTTATAAAGAGAGAGCGGAAAAGAAAGCGAAAGAAATAAAATAAGTTTTGGTTTCTGAAAATTCGAACAGAGTATATAAGCAATTAAGAATTGTATAAAAATCGATGCTAATAAAAATTAAAGTATCTTCAATATAATCTGTATGAGTAAATAAATACCAATAAGTACAGGTGAAGTGTATTACTTTCCAAAAGGGAAAATAATGAACTTAAAAATGCCTAGAGAAATCAACGGGGTGTCAGTATGAAGTTAAAGAAGAAAGCTAAGATGATGATAGTTCTGTCAATAGTATCAAGTTTATTAAGTGGATGTGGTTTTGGGGAGACGAAGATAGAGTATGAGAGATTAGTAAAGGCATTGGATGAAGGGGATATGAAGACGGTTATGTCTGCGAGTGATGATGGGTATGCTTATGTGAAAGAAGAGGTTAGGGATAGCACGTTTTGGGCGGAAAATGATAATCGCATTAGCGTCGTATATCAAACAACAGGAGGAGTATACAATATTAAAGAAAAAAAGTTCTATGGAACAACTTGGCAAGAAATTGCTAGTTCATTAAATAGTGAGCAAAAAAAAGAAGAGATTGTATATAGAACTAGTATTAAATATGAAGATAATCAATTAAAAAGTCCAGATCAAAATTTGGATGTTTCGAATGTTTATTTCATATTTGATAGATTGAAGGGAATAGATAGTTTAAGGCCAAAAAAAGATAAAAAAAGATTTAATGAACCACCCAAGGTAACATATTACTTAACTGAATCGGAATTTCAAAAAATAATTAATAATAAGTTAAAGGTGGACTACGATAAATTTGATGAAGCAATATTATTAATGGAATTTAGTTCGGCGAAAGATTCAAAAGAAAATCCAATGGAATTCACTACAATAAGCATCACAATGGGATATGAAAAAAAGAATAAAGAAGGCCGATTAATAAGGCATGATCAAAAAATAGCAATCTATTTAAATAGTAAAGAAGATAACGATAAAGCTTCTAAAACCCGATATGAGGAGTATGAAAAACAATATTTGAATAATAAGTAATGTATAAAATAAGGGGAAAGGTGTAGTTATGGCATGAGTAAAAGGTTAGTTAAAAAAATAGTTATTGTAATGACAGTAACGTTTTTACTAAGCGCGTGCAGTTTCGGGGAAACAAAAATAGAGTATGAGAGATTAGTAAAGGCATTGGATGAAGGTGATATGAAAACGGTTATGTCTGCGAGTGATGATGGATATGCATATGTGAAAGAAGAGACTAGCGACAGTACTTATGAAGAAAAAGAAGATGGTGAACATAGCAGGATAATATATCAAACAACCCATGGAGTATATAATGTGAAAGAAGACGACTTATATGGGAAAACAACTCAAAAGATTGTTACTGATATAAAAAATGATAAAAACGTTGGTAGTAATCAAAATTACAAAAAAGAAACGGTCTATAGTACAAATTTAAAAAATGAAAAATCCCGTTCAATAGCCCAGAATCAAGGCATAGATGTTTCATATGTAAAATTAATGTTTAGAGGATTAAATGAACTTAGTAAATTGAAACCGAGTGAAGATAAAAAAAGATCTAGTGAACCGAGCATAATAAGCTATAATTTAACTGAATTACAGTTTAAAGACATCATGAATGATAAGTTAAATTTAAAATATGATAAATTTGATTCTGCAATATTGATGATTGAATTTAATACGCCTAATGATACAAAAGAAAATCAAATGAGAATAATACAAATAACAATATCGGTAAATTATGAAGAAAAAAAAGAAGATAAGCTTATAAAACGCAATCAAGAAATTTCAACATATTATCATACCAGAGAAGATAATAATCAAAGTGCCAAAAAAGAATATGTAAATTATGAAAAAGAGTATATAAATTAAAAATAATATATTTTGATTGAATTTTGAGAATGATAAATGTTGTGAGGATATGAGTAAAGGGGTAGTGAAAAATAGTTACTGTGATAACAGTTATGTTTTGCTGAGCGCGTGTAGTTTTAGGAAATCAAAATAAAGTATGAGAGCCTAATAAAAGCAATGGATGAAGGTGACAAGAAGACGGTTATACTTAAGTGAAAGAGAGAAGAGTATTTGGAACTTTTGAGGAGAAAGGATACTATTTGAACTATCAAAAAGCAATCTGATTATATGATTAGCGTAATTAATGTGGTAATGGTATACCTAAAAAATTATCTAAATTTAGTTGTACAAAGATCTATGTACTTAAAAATATTAAGAATGTAATAGAATTTTAGTGCATGAGAATTATTTAAACTGTATAGAAGGTGGAATGTCAGGGTGTGGAATATAAAAGAAGAAGATTTAGATAAGTTTCGAATGACATGTCAAGGGCGTTTAAGTCCTGAAGGTGCTACGGGTTTTATGCTTGGAACAATATTTTATATTTCAATATTTATGTTTATTATTTTTGTAGGTGATTTGAATTACTACAACAATTTTTTTGATAGAACAATTGTTAAAACTGAAATTGTGTTATTTAGTATTCAAATTATATGTTTAATTATATATCTATTTCCGAAAGCATGTTTTACATTTCAAAAGTTACAAACGCTAATCGTATTACTATATGCGTTTCAACTTGGAACGATATTATTTGTAGTTTCGATTGTTTCTGAAATGGCTGATAATTCAATTGGTAGGATGTATACCGGGCTACTAGTTGTAGGAGCAGTTATTATCCATATTGCAGCAACGCTAGATACATTTAAACAAGCAAGTGAAGGTGCATTTAGTAGTGATGAAAGATCCACCTCGTTTTTTAGTAAGACAAAAGGAGCTGTGATAAAGGGGGCTATAATATATATATTAATACTACTTCTTCTGATGTATTTTCAAAATGATTATTCAATTGATTTTTTTGTTATGTATGGAGTAGGAACTGTTTTAATGTATGCGGTTGCAATCGGAGCGGCAGAATTCCAATTATTGGCATACTGTAGATTTAAATTCAAGTCATTTAATATGTCATGGGAAGAGAATGAGAGAATGCGTGGGAGAATTCGAAAGCGAAATACAAAATCCAAATCGAAAAGTAAATAAGAGGGAAATAGAATTGAAGTGAATGAAAATTATTTAAACTGTATAGAAGGTGGAGAGCCAGGATGTGGGATATAAAAGAAGAAGATTTATATAAGTTTAGGATGACATGTAATGATCGTTTAAGTCCTGAGGGTGCTATGGTTTTCTTTATTGGAGGGATAGTTTATACTTCAGTATTTATGTTTTTTATTTTTATGGGGGGATTGGATTATTATCATACTTATTTTGATAAAACAATTGTTAAAACTGAAATTGTTTTATATAGCTTACAATTCATCTTTTTAATTCTATATTCATTTCCAAAAGCACGTTATAAATTTCAAAAGTTACAAACGCTCGTTGTATTATTATATGCATTTCAATTAGGTACAATAACATTTACAGCGTTAGTTCTTCCTGGAATATCTGATTATTCAATTGATCGAATGACTTTAATTTGTGTAGGGTTATTATTTATAGGAGCAGTTATCGTTCATATTGTGACAACAATTGATACATTTAAACAAGCGAGTGAAGGTGCGTTTAGTAAGGATGAAAGATCCATCTCATTTTTTAGTAAAAGAAAAGGAGATGTGATGAAGTGGGCTACAATATATGCGCTAATCCTGTTTATTTTGATATATTTTCATAATGGTTATGGAATTGATGTTTTAGTTCTTTATGCGGTAGGTATTGTTTTACTGTATACAGTAGCCATTGGAGCGGCAGAATTTCAACTATTGGTGTACTGTAGATTCAAATTCAAGTCATTTAATATGACGTGGGAAGAGAATGAGAGAATGCGTGGGAGAATTCGAAAGCGAAATACAAAATCCAAAACGAAAAGTAAATAAGAGTGAAATAGAATTGAAGTGAATGAAAATTATTTAAACTGTATAGAAGGTGAAAAGTTAGGGTGTGGAATATAAAAGAAGAAGATTTAGGCAAGTTTCGAATGACATGTCAAGATTGTTTAAGTCCTGAAGGTGCGACGGGATTTATGCTTGGAACGATATTTTATACTTCATTATTTATGGTTATTATTTTTGTGGGAGGAATGGATTATTATACTACCTTGTTTGATAAGGTAATTGTTAGGATTGAATTAGTGTTATATGGTTTGCAAGTAATGTTTTTAATTCTATATTTATTCCCTAAAGCACGTTATAAATTTCAAAAATTACAAACGCTCGTTATATTATTATATGCATTTCAACTTGGAACTATCGGATGCACGTTATTTGTTCTTTCTGGAATGATTGAGAATTCAATTGATCTCAATACACGTGTTTATGTAGGTCTATTAGTATTAGGTGGAATTATTGTTCATATTGTGACAACAGTTGATACATTTAAACAAGTAAGCGAAGGTGCATTTAGTAGTGGGGACAAATCAGATTCGTTTTTTAGTAAAACAAAGGGACATGTTATACAAGGTGCTGTAATTTATGTGTTAATTCTTCTTGTTTTAATTTATATAAATAATAATTACTCATTAAACACAATGTTTGGTTATGTTATGTGTAATGTTGTTATGTATGCAGTAGCCATTGGAGCGGCAGAATTTCAACTATTGGTGTACTGTAGATTTAAATTCAAGTCATTTAATATGACGTGGGAAGAGAATGAGAGAAAGTGTGGAAGAATTCGAAAACAAAATAAGAAATTCAAAACGAAAAATAAATAATATATTAATAGAATTTTAGTGTTCGAAAAATAATTGAAACGTATAGAAGGTGAAGAGCCAAGATGTGGAATATAGAAGAGGAAGATTTAGATAAGTTTAGTATGACATGTAATGATCGTTTAAGTCCTGAGGGTGCTACAGGATTTATGTTTGGAGGAATACTTTATAGTTCAATAGCCGTTTTTTCTATTATTGTATCAGGTGATTGGGATTACTGTATGGTTCTCCTTAATATAGGAATTGTTAAGCTGGAAGTGTTGTTATATGCTCTGCAAGTAATTTTTTTCATTCTATATTTATTTCCAAAAGCTCAATTTAAATTTCAAAAGCTACAAACAATTGTTGTATTATTAAATGCATTTCAAATGGCAATAATATTACTCGTAGTTTTGATTGGTACTAAAATGGCTAATAATTCAATTGATCAGATTACATTACTGTATGCAGGATTATTATTTTTAGGAGCAGTAATTTTTCATATTTTGACAACAATTGATACGTTTAAACAGGCAAGTGAAGGTGCATTTAGTATGGATGAAAGATCCGCTTCCTTTTTTAGTAAAGAAAAAGGAAAGATGATGAAGTGGGCTACATTATACGCAGTAACTATTCTTATTTTGCTATATTTTCATAACGATTATGGATTTGATACTTTAGGTATGTATGTAGTAGGGACCTTTTTAATGTATACGATAGCCATAGGTGCAGCTGAATTTCAGCTATTAGCGTATTGCAGATTTAAATTTCCGTCATTTAATAAAACGTGGGAGCAACATAAAAGAGAAACTCCAAGATATCAAAAGAAAAATAAAAAAAGTAAATCGAAACGTAAGGCATAAAGGGAAATGGCAGAATAAATTTAAATGTCCGCCATTTAATATAACGTGGGAAGAGAATGATAGAATGCGTGGGAGATTTTGAAGGCAAAATACAAAATCCCAATCGAAAAGTAAATAAGAGTGAAATAGAATTGAAGTGAATGAAAATTATTTAAACTGTATAGAGGGTGAAGAGCCAGGATGTGGAATATAAAAGAGGAAGATTTAGATAAGTTTAGGATGACATGTAATGATCGTTTAAGTCCGGAGGGTGCTACAGGATTTATGTTTGGAGGAATACTATTTAGTTCAATAACTATTTTTTCTATTGTTTTATCAGCTGGGTGGGATTACTGTATGCTTCTCTTTAATATAGGAATTGTTAAGTTAGAAGTGTTATTGTACAGCCTACAAATAATTCTTTTCATTATTTATTCATTTCCGATAGCTCAATTTAAATTTCAAAAACTACAAACCCTTGTCGTATTATTATATGCATTCCAAATGGCAACAATAGCTCCTACTGCGTTGACTGTTACTAAAATGGCTAATAATTCAATTGACTGGATTACAATACTGTATGCGGGTTTATTGCTTTTAGGAGCAGTGATTTTTCATATCGTGACAACAATTGATACGTTTAAACAAGCGAGTGAAGGTGCGTTTAGTATGGATGAGAGGTCTGCTTCTTTCTTTAGTAAAACAAAAGGAAAGATGATGAAGTGGGCTACACTATACGCAGTAACTATTCTTATTTTGCTATATTTTCATAACGATTATGGGTTTGATGATTTATTTATGTATGTAGTAGGGACCTTTTTAATGTATACGATAGCAATCGGAGCAGCTGAATTTCAGCTATTAGCATATTGCAGGTTTAAATTTCCGTCATTTAACATTTCATGGGAGCAACATAAAAGAGAGACTCCAAGATATCGAAAGAAAAATAAAAAAGGTAAATCGAAACGTAAGGCATAAAGAAAGTGTGTATTGTAAGTTTTGATGGTGAAAAAGTAATAATTTATAGGAGAGTATTTGAACTACAAAAAGAAAATTTACTTATGTAAGGTGATTAAAGTGATTAGAAGATAATCTGATCGAAAATATAGAGAGTGTAGTGTGATGATGAAATGAACACAAAAAAGGTTTCTAAAATGATTCCTATCATAATAGCAATCAGCCTACTACAAGCATGTAGTTTTTTGAAGAAAAGATAGAGTATGAGCCATTTGTTAAGGCATTGGATGAAGGTGACATGAAAAAGGTTATGTCCGCTAGTGATGATGGATATGCGTATGTGAAACAAAGAGGTATATATAGTACATATGAACAAAAAGAAGATGGAGAGCATAGTAAAACAATCTACCAAACTTCGACAGGTGTATATAATATAAAAGATAAAAGTTTATATGGAAATACAACACAAGAAATTACCTCGGAAGTAGATAATAAAAATTATAAAGAAGAAGTTAATTATAGTACCAATATTATGTATCAAAATGGACAGGTACAAAGTCCGGATTCAAACCTGGATGTTTCATATGTGAACTTAATTGTAAATCGTTTAAAAGGAATAAGGAAACTAAAGATGAAGCCCGGAGGTGATATAAAAAAGTTTGATCAGCCTAGTACTGTCGGATACAAACTAACTGAATTAGAGTTTCAGAGTATCATTAATGATAAGTTGAAAATACAATTTGATGAATATGGTGGTGGATCAATCGCATTGCATATTGATTCTAAAAATGGTTCAAAGCAGATATTGGAAGTAAGTATTGTAGTGAATTATAAGAAGAGAAATGATGAGGGCAATTTAGTAAAATATATATCACAAATACATACATCTTTTGATAGTCACCAAGGTAATAATCAGGATGCGAGACAGGAATATATTGATTTGAAAGCACAGTATAATAAGAAGCAGTAATATTAAGAAGGGCATTTGCATGTAAAGATAATAGCGACATAAGTGTGGTGAATGTTTCATAAATATCTCTATTTGTAGTGGAAAGAATTTGAGTATAAATATGTAGCCCCAATTGCCAACTATCTCGATACTAACAAAGGCGTTATTTTAGATGTAATTACGAATGTCTTTAATTCAGTAGCAGCTTTCCTATTGGGAACACTACCGCAATTAATCGAAGTTGGCTCGCAAATGATTATGAGTCTAGTAAACGGATTGGTCCAAGCGGCACCTTCGATACTAGAAGCGATGGTTGAAGTGATCAATACGATTATACAGTCAATTGCTACGTATCTACCTATGATAATTGAAGTAGGTATGCAAATTTTACAGGCGCTAATCACTGGAATTGTACAAGTCCTACCTACGATTATCCAAACGGGATTACAGCTGATTCTTACGCTAATCCAAGGAATCATGCAAATGATACCTACGTTAATTCCCGTAGCTGTAACGATTATCGAGACGATTATCAACGGATTGATATCGTTCTTACCTCAGTTAATCGAGATAGGTATTAACTTATTGACTACGCTAATTACAGGTATTACACAAGCGCTTCCGTTAATAGTACTTGCGATTATCACGGTTATTACTACTTTAATCGATGCGATTACAGCGAATTTACCGGCAATCATTTCGGCAGGTATTTCGATATTGACTACGTTAATAGACGGTATCGTACAAATGTTACCTCAGCTAATTGATTTAGCAGTCAATTTAATAACGAAAGTTGCTGATACAATTCTAGCGAATCTACCCGCAATTATTGATGCAGGGGTAAAGATACTCATGGCGTTGATAGATGGGATTGTTCAGATATTACCGCAGTTAATTAACGCAGCTTTAACGTTAATCGCTAAAATTGTCGAGACGCTTATCGCTAATTTACCGCAGATTATAAGCGCAGGGGTTAACATTCTACTAGCGTTGATCGCTGGTATTTTTCAAGTGATTCCACAATTAATAGTAGCGGCAGTTAAGTTAATCATAACTCTCGTTGGCGAAATAATTAAAAACCTACCGAAGCTTTTAGAAGCAGGAGTTAAATTAATCGAAGCACTAATCAAAGGTATTTTGTCGCTTTTAGGACAGTTAGGAAACGATGCTAATCGATCTAGCGAACATGATCATGACGAGAACGATAAGTTCAAGGGAGAATGATCGAAACGGATTTAAGGTTATTGTTAACCTGAAAGAACGAGGGAAACCAGTGGATTTAACGGGCTATGTAGTAAAGTATGAAGCGATTAGCCCATACGGTAATTTCGTTCGTGACGATGCAGTTGTTACGAATGCAAAAGACGGAGTGTTTGAGTATATCGTATCAAAAGAAGCTGTATCAAGTGCTGGAGTGTGGATTGGTTACTTTGCTTTTGAAAAAGGGACTGAACGTTTTACAACACAGGACATACGGATTTCGTTAGGAAACGATGTGAAACAAGGGAACATCCCAATAGAAAATTACATCGCAGAGTTTGATAAGCTTAAGAAACAGATAGATGCTTTGCAAATAGCGGTCGATAAGGCAGACGTTGTTAAACGTAGTGGCGACACTATGACAGGTAATCTTGACATGGACATCACTGGAGGTTTCAAAACCTTACAGTGGACAGCTGGGGGAGTTAAAAAAGGGCAAATGACTATGAGTGCAACAGGCGCATCTCTTCAAGGTTTTCCTTCCACTGGAGGAACTAAAACAGCGTGGGCTTACAACCATGACACTGACGCGTTTAACATATTAGCTTCAGGTACAAACGTACTTAAAAAAGCTGGAGATACTATGAGTGGAAACTTAACGTTGGACAGAACTGGAACGGCAGCTAGGGATATATTATGGTCGAAAGATGGAGTAGCCCAAACTAATTTAGGTATGAATAGCGCCAATAAGATTAGATTGTACGATAACGTAAATGCTCTCACTGTTTTCGAACACGATACAGCAACTAAAACTTTCAGTATACTAGCTGATTTCAAAACAAAGAACGACACCGATTGGACAAACCTAACTCTACTAAACGGAGTAACAAATCAAACAGGTAAAACATCTAAGGTAAAAAGAACAGGAAATACCGTTTGCCTAACTGTTAATGTTATAGGCGTAAAAAATAACCAAATCATTACTACACTTCCAACAACTTTCCGTCCGTTAAGTGATATGGGATTTTCAAGTTCATATATAAAAAGTGATCTAAATTCCGCTGAAGGTATTATTACCATTCGTGCGGATGGTTCGGTCCATTGCGAGTGGATATCCGAAGGAAGTACCCCTTTGAAATTCTGGTCATTCACACTTACGTATCTCATTTAAGGAGGCTGAACAATGAAACATATTTATTTGTACAACAAAGACACAGGAGCTTATATAGGTGATGATGTTATTTTTCCAAGACAAGAAGAAATAAGAGGTATGGTTACTAAAACGAGAATTGAAACGGTGGTTATCGGAACAGAAGAAGCCGATGGTTATAAGTACCCTATATACGGGAATGAAGAAGTGCAGTATGAAGAGGAAGATGTGATTGGGTATAAAGACGTCTATGATATTCCTGATAATGCAACAGAGATTCCCCTCCCACAACCAAACTGGAAACCTGTTTTTAAAGATGGCAAGTGGATTGAAACAATCACACAAGAAGAACTGGATGAGTTGAACAAGCCACAAATACCACAACCAAGTGAACTTGATAAGCTTAAAAAGCAACAAGAATTAATGCAGCAAGCTTTAGATGAATTAATTATTTCTAGTATCTAATAAAAAGGAGCTGACGCAACATGGCTGAGTACATGGCTCAACGAGTAATTGATGAAGTTTTTACGTATACATTTATCGTCACAAAGATGAAAGCATATAAAGAAAGAATCGATAAATACTTAACTGAAAATGGAAGAGAAGACTTAATTACAAGCGCGCAATAGAGTGGGCTTTTTTTATTTTTAAAAAAGGAGGTAAATAAGTGGATCGTATTGATGTATTATTGAAAACATTTATAGCTACATTTGGTGGATTCTGCGGGTATTTTTTGGGAGGATGGGATGCAACATTGAAAATCTTAGTGACGATGGCAGTTATTGATTATTTAACTGGCATGATAGCAGCAGGATACAACGGAGAACTAAAAAGTAAAGTTGGTTTTAAAGGCATCGCCAAAAAGGTGGTGCTTTTTCTTTTGGTTGGAGTCGCGATTCAGTTAGATACAGCACTTGGAAGTAATAGTGCTATTCGTGAAGCGACAATCTTTTTCTTTATCGGAAATGAGTTGCTTTCACTTTTAGAAAATGCAGGGCGTATGGGAATCCCGTTACCTTCAGCGTTAACAAACGCAGTAGAAGTTTTAGGTGGTAAGAGCAAAAAAACAAGCTCTGAATATGATAATAAAAAAGGAGATGTTGAATAATGGGTTATATTGCAGATATTTCTAAGTGGAATGGAGACATTAATTGGGATGTAGCAGGACCGCAATTAGATTTAGTAATTGCACGTGTGCAAGATGGTTCGAATTATGTAGACCCTTTGTATAATGGATATGTACAAGCGATGAAATCAAGGAATATTCCTTTTGGAAATTATGCATTTTGTCGTTTTGTATCTATCAACGATGCCAAGAAAGAAGCGCAAGACTTTTGGGCTCGTGGTGACAAATCAGCTAAGTTTTGGGTAGCTGATGTTGAAGTGCAAACAATGAGTGATATGCAAGGTGGGACACAGGCGTTTATCGATGAACTACGCCGACTAGGAGCTAAAAAGATAGGGTTATATGTAGGGCATCATACGTATGATTCGTTTGGAGCGCGTAATATACAAGCTGATTTTGTATGGATTCCGCGATATGGTGATAATAAGCCAGCGTATCCTTGTGATATTTGGCAGTACACTGAAACTGGAAATGTACCTGGCATTGGTAAGTGTGATCTTAACTCACTTATAGGAGATAAACCTCTTTCATGGTTTACTGGAGTAGATGAAACAATTGCAAATAGTCAATATGATTCTAGTTGGTTTACAAAACAAGACGGTGTATTTAAGTTAAATACATCTATTAAACTTCGTACCGCACCATTAACTGATGCTCCAATTATCGCTACACTTAATGCAGGCGATGAAGTAAAGTATGATGCATTCGGTTATGAAAAAGACGGTTATGTATGGATACGTCAACCACGTTCAAACGGATATGGTTACATTGCAACTGGTGAAACTTCAAACGGAAAACGTGTTAGTAGTTGGGGTTCATTTAAATAAAAGAATAGTTTGATTAACAAAAATAAGAGCCGTCCTGTTGGGCGGCTTTTATTTTTGTTCGGTTCATCAAGTTTAAACACAGCATTCTTTTTTATCTATATATCTATGTATGCTGGCTTAGAGACATAGTCGATATACGATTAGCCCCACTTACCCTTATCAGTGTATTTGTATAACATAGTAATAACTTCGGCTCTGGTTGCAAAGTCGTTTCCACGACTACCGTCATAAATACCTTGACCTGTTCCCCATGCAATTGAATTACTGAAACCGCCTTTAGGAGACCATGCAGGGCTATTGAAACGCTTTTGATAGAGCATGGCTACCGCTTCATGACGAGTGATCCGATCAGCTCCACGTGATCCGTCAGAAATACCTCGATTTATTACATACTGGCGCGCTTCATCGTAAGAGTTGTACCGTCTTTGAGAATAATTAGCAATCATAATCCAAAAGTCTTTTCGATACGCCGGACTATCTCTCATATCAAATTTAATGACATAGTTTCTAATAGCCCAATCCATTTGAGGATCTGCCCAATGTGCTGAAGCTTCTTTTGGGGCGATTGTTGCTAACCCTGTAGATAACGTAATAGCAGCAATTACAACAAACATAACCTTTTTTAGTTTTTTTAACATATTTTCCATTCCTTCCCTATGTGTGTATTACTTTTAGTAAATTATAATATTGTCTTTTAAAAGTAAATAGATATATTGATATTTATAGGGATAATTTGTGAAATCAACAACAAAATGGAATTGTATATGTGTGGAATTTTTTATTTATTCCATAACAAACTTACCTTTAAATTTAACAATATGATAGATATAGAGTAAATGTATATTAAAAACGTTAAGCTAGCTTAACGTTTACTTAATGGAACTTTGGTAAACTTAGTTGTGTAGTTATTACATAACGAAAAAGGAGTCGAAATATGACACGCACCCTAATACGAAACATCAATGCCAGGTTACGAAGAACTAAAGTGGTATCCTATTGAAGTGAAGCGAGGGAAGCAGACGTTTCAATTTGAGGTGTATCGCTCAGATAATGAAATATCCGTATTCTATATCGATGAGCTAGGACGGAAACGTGAGATAACAAGTACTGAAGAGTTAGCCATGATGTTGGTAGTAGCTGAAGATAAGAAGCGCTTTTTGAATTTCGTAGGAGATTCTGAATGGGTTCTGTTAGACGGAGTGTGTGCTGATAGAGGGATGACGAAAGAGGAGATATCGGCGTATTTATATTTGAAGACGCATGTATTGGACGCGATGGAAGAAAAATGAATACAACAAGAAAACCGCCTTAGAGGGCGGTCTTTTTTGTGGATAAATTCGTCGGAATACGGAATTTATTGCGGTATTTATTTAACGGAATTCACATATTACCGCTTGTACAAATAGTAAGATGTAGGGTGAAATGTGGATAACGATAAACATCGTTAAGAGTGAACGGTATCAACAACCGTATTGAACAAAAACATTCCTCATTGTACGTCTCCAACCTCTAAAGTATCGTAATTAAGCGAACACGATTGCTTATTATCGATACATCGTCCACATCCCGATATCTTTAAATCCTAGTCGTTTATAAATTCGTCCAGCAGCTGGATTGTTATAAAATAAACAAAGTGTTCGGCCTTCTTTCGTAAAGTCCTGAATCATTTTTTGTAGTATGAGTGAAGCGTAGCCATTTCCACGATAATTCGGGTGTGTACATACACCAACTACCATAGCGGATAATGAATTTTCAGCGGAAGTAGAGGCGGATGCGATGATTGCACCGTCTTTTTCAATATAGTATGTGCGTCCTGTATTTGTTTCGATAGCCTGCCTTAATATTTTCTCTGATTCATTAGTAGTCGGAAATTCAGCGATGTCACTTCTTAATTGCATAATTCGTTCTATATCATCGAGTGAGGCAAGTTTAATTGTTTCATAAATTGGTGTGCTAGGTAAGTTGTTGTCATTTAGACATTCGCAAAAATACATTTCATTTTTGGCGCCTAATTGTAGACTTGGAGCAGTTTCAAATCTTTCTACAATAGTTGACTTGCCAGAGAGTTTAAGCGGCTTATATGCGGAAAGAAGTGTCTCATAATCAATGGTAACAAAGTCTTCTTTACTATAGGGGATAAATGAATCGTGGAAGCGGAGTAAAATTGATTTTAATGTTCCATTCTCTTTAAATATGCCCCATAATTCTTGAAAATCTGTGTCATAACCGAAAGCTTCAACATCTCCAATAATAAACAAGTTAATGGCTGCTTCTTCTTTTAGGTAAGCGAATACTTGTTCATGATCTTTCTTTGTTAATTTTCGCATCATAACGAATCGACCTCTTTTTTTATTTTTCTAAATATTACAACTTAAGTTTTTTGAAATCAATATAAAATTTTATGTTTAGTTCACAAACTTTCGGAAAAACTAGGAAAGATATGACAAAGGAGGTTATGAACGGTGGATCATCCAATTCAAGGGTTAATGAAAGCGGCAATGGAAAATTTAAAAGAAATGGTCGATGTAAATACGATTGTTGGAGAGCCTGTTCAAACGGCTGACGGTGGTGTAGTGTTAACGGTTTCTAAAGTAGCGTTCGGGTTTGGAGCAGGAGGTTCTGATTTCCAAACGAATGATGGACAAAGAGCGAACGGTAACCCTGCATTTGGTGGCGGTAGCGCGGGTGGTGTTTCTATTACACCAGTAGCATTTCTTGTAGTGAATAAAGATGGAGTAAATATTCTGCATCTACAAAATGCGACACATTTAGCAGAAAAAATGATTGAATTAGCTCCACAAACAATTGATAAAATTCAATCGATGTTCCAAAAAGATGAAAAGAAAGAGGGAAATCATCATCCTCAAAACCCAGATGAAATCCTTTAAAAACGCCTGCTCACGAGCAGGTGTTTTTTCTTGTAATCACTATGTAATAAAACACATGAAATTGTAAATAGTTTTTGAATTTTTTTCTATGTTTCTAAAATTTTTCATGTTAAAATATGCTATAGAATTGAAACATATAAAACGAAGGTGGCTAGGTGCTTTGTCTGGAGGATCTGACCAAGTAAAGAATATGATATATATTAATGGTAATCGTCGGGGTCATTGTTTTATTACATCAGGAATTACGTTTAAAGAGTTTGCAAGTAACATCCCTTCACCGCTTCATCAAGTGTTGCTTTTGAAGCATAACTTTGAATGGACAGATTTTCATTATCATACTTTATTTGAATATGTTGAGGAAGAAAATATACATAAGCTAATTCAAGCAGAGATTGATGAATTTGATGAATTTTGTTGGGTAGATTTTGATGATGCAAGCGATTTAGATGAATTAGAGCCAAAAGAAATTGCAGAGCTTTTATATTTGGCTCACAAAAAAGAACCACTTGCAAGAACATTCTTTCCACTATTGAAAAATAGATTTGTTTATTTTTCACATGATGACGGATGGTACAACAAAGTGTATTATCGTAGAATTGCTGACTTTGTAGGAATGTTAAGTAAAGTCATTCCTTATAAACTCGGTGCTTTCGGTAAGAAACGTTTTTCTTTGTTCCAAAAATCAAAAATTTTCCCAGCAATTTCGAAAGAAGTGATCATGGGGTTTCTTCCATTAATGGAAGATGGTCTTTATATTGATCTAGCAGGGAAAATTGAGTCAAGAAGAGGTCTTGAAATTCCGGTATATGTAGTTGGTTCGTATGAAAGTACGGATGAGGTACTAGATAATATTGACGAATTGAAAGAAGAAGCAACAGAGACAGGTTGGCTCATTTTTGATAAGAAAGAACAAGAGTGGCAATGGGTTGTGGACTAAGAAAACTTGGCGCATGCAGTCAAGTTTTCTTGTCATTTGAAAGGAGTACAAATGAAGAAATATTATACAATTGTGGGTATTGTAAGTATTATTCTCGTGGCGATATTACTTATAACTTGTCCGAAAGAATCAGATTTTAAATTGTATCTAGAAGATAAGTATGCATTGAAATGTAATGAGAGTAGTTTTGAATGCACACAAAATGTAGATGGTAAAAAAGAAAGATTACAATTTGAAAGTGCAGATGCACGAAATGGTGTATTTTTTATGACTGTAAAGCAAACATTTAAAACAGAAGCTGGTGTTACGAAAGAATATAGCGGAGTAGGAATGTTTGGTACATTTCTTTTTGTTTCAGAGAAGACTTTCTAGTAATAGAAGGTCTTTTTCTTATGCTTATGTTCATATAGATGAAGTAAGACAAGCATAGGAGGGGTAGTAATGAAGAATACATGTATCGTTTGCGGTGGTGAGGAGTTTTTTTCCTCAACTTTGTATGCCCGTACGAAACAAGATTGGGCATATGCACAAAATATGTATCGATTTGAAAAGGTGTTTATTGAGCATCGGGATGAAGAAAATTATCCAGTGTTTCAAGAAATTACAGCGAAACATTGCTGTGGATGCGGTCATATTATGTTGTACCACGAATGAACACACCAAGTATAACTTGGTGTGTTTTTTTAAAACGCTGACAAAGCAAGCGGATAGAGTAAAGTAAATAAAACAGAAAAACTACCAAAACCAATTGCTGTATATCCAAGTGTTCTTGCGCCGAAATTGACAGCTAATAAGCCGACTAAAATCGCAAGAGAGCCGAGTGTAACCGGATAAAATGCAATTGAGAAAAGCGAAAGAAATAAAGCGACATAGCCTACCATTGCACCGGTATTTGTACCTTCTATTTCATTTGCAATTTCTTTACGCTTATGTCTAATTGGTATGCCAGTTGGTGATATTTCAGCTGCATACTCTTCGTTTTTTTCACCACTTTTAAAATGATGATTTCTCTTTCTTCGCATGTACATCCCTCTCTTTCAATTGGGTGTACCTATAGTATCTTACATAAAGAGAAGAACATGAGTATGAGTTAAACCCAAGTAAAGCAAAAATTGGAGAATAAAGATTCCATTATTAGCTTGTACATCTCCTAGTGAAGATAAACAGGAATTTTGGAAAATGATGTAGAATGAAATGAGTGATAAAACGTGAAGGCAGGGGAATGTATGACGAAATTTAATTGGCATGAATCAGCAGAGAAAAAATGGGATAGTAGTGCAGAATTTTGGACTCAAAATAGTCAGGAGATGTGGGATAGCGGGAGTAGGAGTACAATTATTCCATTTTTTGAACAGTATGTGAAGAAAGAAGCTCAGGTGCTCGATGTTGGTTGTGGGGATGGATACGGTACATATAAATTAAGTCGAGCGGGCTATAAAGCAGTTGGAGTAGACTTATCAGAAGTGATGATTCAAAAAGGGAAGGAGCGCGGAGAAGGACCGAATTTATCTTTTATAAAAGGGGATCTTTCTTCCTTACCATTTGAAAATGAGCAATTTGAATCAATTATGGCAATTAATTCTTTAGAATGGACCGAGGAACCATTACGAGCATTAAATGAGATAAAGCGCATTTTAAAAAGCGATGGGTATGCATGTATTGCAATTTTAGGACCGACAGCAAAACCTCGAGAGAACAGCTATCCTCGTTTATACGGCAAAGACGTTGTTTGTAATACGATGATGCCTTGGGAATTTGAACAGTTAGCGAAAGAACAAGGTTTTGAAGTTGTAGATGGCATCGGTGTATATAAGCGCGGAGTAAATGAGAAGATGCTAGGTCAACTACCTATCGAGTTACAACAATCGTTAACATTCTTATGGGTATTTATGTTAAAAAACGTATAAAGAAATGAAAGAATTTTTAGGAGGTAAATAAGTGCAGAAAATACAAAAAACTGATACAATATCATCAGAACCAATTAAAGGGGGACTAGGGTATATGACAACTACTACAACAGTTAAATCCGACATTGAAATCGCACAAGAAGCGAGTATGAAGAAGATTCAAGAAATTGCAGCTGAATTAAATATTTTAGAAGATGAATTAGAGCCATACGGACATTATAAAGGTAAGTTATCTCTTGATATTTTTAAGCGCTTACAGAACGAGAAAGACGGTAAAGTTGTTTTAGTAACAGCGATTAACCCAACTCCAGCTGGAGAAGGTAAATCAACAGTAACAGTTGGTTTAGGTCAAGCTTTTAATAAAATTGGTAAGAAAACAGTAATTGCACTTCGCGAACCATCTCTTGGACCAACGATGGGGCTAAAAGGTGGAGCAGCAGGTGGTGGTTTTTCACAGGTTGTACCTATGGAAGACATTAACCTTCACTTTACTGGAGATATTCATGCGATCACAACTGCTAATAACGCGTTAGCGGCGTTTATTGATAATCATATCCAACAAGGAAACACACTTGGGATTGATACGCGTAAAATCGTTTGGAAACGCTGTGTTGACTTAAATGATCGTGCCCTACGTAACGTAGTAATTGGTCTTGGTGGACCAGTTCAAGGTGTACCACGTGAAGATGGTTTCGATATTACAGTGGCATCTGAAATTATGGCCGTATTCTGCCTTGCAACAGATATTCAAGATTTAAAAGCACGTCTATCTCGCATCGTAGTTGCTTATAACTTTGCAAATCAACCTGTAACGGTTAAAGATTTAGGTGTAGAAGGTGCGTTAACATTATTATTAAAAGACGCATTAAAACCAAACTTAGTACAAACGTTAGAAAATACACCAGCTATCATTCACGGCGGACCATTTGCGAATATCGCTCACGGTTGTAACAGTGTTATCGCTACAACAATGGCAGCAAAATTAGGTGATTATGTTATTACAGAAGCTGGATTCGGTGCTGATTTAGGTGCAGAGAAGTTTTTAGATATTAAAGCTCGAGCAGCTGGCATTAAACCAGAAGCAGTTGTTATTGTTGCGACTATTCGTGCGCTTAAAATGCATGGTGGCGTAGCAAAAGATCAATTAAAAGAAGAAAATGTAGACGCATTAGCAAAAGGTATGGAAAACTTACAGAAGCATGTTGAAACAATTCAAAGCTTCGGTGTACCTTTCGTAATTGCAATTAATAAATTTATTACAGATACAGATGCAGAAGTTGCATACTTACAAGAGTGGTGCAATGAGCGTGGCTATGCAGTATCCTTAACGGAAGTTTGGGAAAAGGGTGGCCAAGGCGGAGTTGACCTTGCTGAAAAAGTATTAAAAGAAATCGAAAAAGGTGAGAACAACTACGCACCACTTTATGAATTAGAATTACCATTAGAAGAAAAAATTCGTACAATTGCTCAAAAAGTGTATGGTGCAAAAGATATTGAGTTTGCTCCGAAAGCACGTAAGCAATTAGCTCAATATGAAGGAGAAGGATGGAGTAACCTACCAATTTGTATGGCTAAAACACAATACTCTCTTTCTGACGATGCAACAAAATTAGGTCGTCCATCTGACTTTATCGTTACAATTCGTGAGCTAAAACCATCTATTGGTGCAGGGTTTATCGTTGCGTTAACAGGAACAATGTTAACAATGCCAGGCCTTCCAAAGCAGCCAGCAGCACTACAAATGGATGTAAATGAAGATGGAAAAGCAGTAGGTTTATTCTAAAAGGTTGTAATTCATCTCGTTTATCTGTAAACTATATATACATCAAGTGGCGCCTTTCCATCGAAAGGCGCCTGTTTTTTGGAGGAAATTATGTTTGATCCAACTGCTTTTGATAATTTAAAAGTAATCGTAGAAGGTGCTGTTTATGATTTTGATTTACATGGAGATATTCTTGTAACAGATCGAAAAGACATGATGGACCTTGCCTCATTAAGTCGTATATACCATATTTCATTTCAATTAACAGAACCGTTCGAACCGGTAGTAAAAGCAACATTTTCACTATCTGTAGATGCAAAGAACTTGTCTGGTGAAATATTGGAAGTACCACAATTTACACCAGGTTGTGAAATGAAGTTAGCATTTTCATTCCCGATAGAAAAGCCAGAGGTAGTGTGTGAAGAAATTGAAACTTTCATGCATTCTATATGGGGAAAAGAAAGAATGATTACGCAGAAAATTTCATATGAATATAATAAGCAAGCGATTTCATATCATAATAAGGTAGAGGTTCTATTTCAAAAAGCGATTACAGAAGACCATGTTGATGATTTAATAGCTGTTATTTCACACATGATAGAAACGGTGCGAACAATACAACATTTTCTTCAAAAATAGAGATAAAGGAGAAAAACAAATGATAAAAGATATGCAACCATTTTTACAACAAGCTTGGGAGAAGGCTGGTTTTAAAGAATTAACTGAAATTCAAAAACAAGCGATTCCAACTATTTTAGAAGGACAAGACGTTATAGCTGAATCTCCAACTGGAACAGGAAAAACATTAGCGTACTTATTACCCCTTTTACATAAAATTAATCCTGAAGTAAAACAACCACAAGTTGTTGTTTTAGCGCCAACACGTGAGCTTGTAATGCAAATTCACGAAGAGGTTCAAAAGTTTACAGCAGGGACTGAAATTTCAGGGGCATCTTTAATTGGTGGTGCAGATATTAAGCGCCAAGTTGAAAAATTAAAGAAACATCCGAGAGTAATTGTCGGTTCACCAGGACGTATTTTAGAATTAATTCGAATGAAAAAGCTAAAGATGCATGAAGTGAAAACGATTGTATTTGATGAGTTTGATCAAATTGTAAAACAAAAGATGATGGGCGCAGTACAAGATGTAATTAAGTCTACAATGCGAGATCGTCAATTAGTATTCTTCTCGGCGACAATTACAAAAGCGGCAGAAGATGCTGCACGTGATTTAGCAGTTGAACCACAATTAGTACGTATAACACGTGCAGAGACAAAAAGCTTAGTTGAGCATACGTATATCATTTGTGAGCGACGCGAAAAAAATGATTACGTAAGAAGAATTATGCATATGGGCGATGTAAAAGCAGTTGCTTTCTTAAATGACCCATTCCGTTTAGATGAAATTACTCAGAAATTGCAATTCCGTAAAATGAAAGCAGCAGCTCTTCATGCAGAAGCAAGTAAGCAAGAGCGTGAAGCAACGATGCGTGCTTTCCGCGGCGGGAAATTAGAAATTCTACTTGCTACTGATATTGCAGCACGTGGAATAGATATCGATGATTTAACACATGTAATCCACTTGGAGTTACCAGACACAGTAGACCAATATATTCACCGCTCAGGACGTACAGGACGTATGGGTAAAGAAGGAACTGTCGTTTCTCTTGTAACACAACAAGAAGAGCGTAAATTACTTCAATTTGCAAAAAAACTAGGTATCGTGTTTACAAAGCAAGAAATGTTCAACGGATCATTTGTAGAAACGAAACCGAAAGCACCAAAGAAAAAGAAACCAGCATTTACTGGGAAGAAAAAGCCTAGATAAAGTGAAAAAATAATCAGTAGGGGTTCCCCCACTGATTATTATCCCTCACCAATCGGACGTTTACGGGATAAATAATAGGGAAGACGTAACTATTTGTAGTTACGTCTTTTTGATTTGAGTCAATATGCTCATTTTAGGTACTAATTATTTCCTCTTAAAAATATATAGAAAGATTATTCACTAACTTGAATTTTTTCTAAGTCAATGTAAGGATGTATTAGTATAATTAAAGGTGTGTTCCATTTTATGGATTAACTTATTGGTATAGGTCTATGTTTTGGGGGATATGAAAATACTACATATTCCCTGTTAAATATCATTAATATAAAAACTACATAGGCTCTTCTTTTGTAATTTAAAAAATATATTAAAGTAAGGAGTTAAATTATAATGGCAATCTTTCAAAGTAATGTTCAAAAAGCTGAAAAAATTGCTACGCAAATGAGTTCTGATTCTGACGCATTTCAAAAACAATACCACATGCAATACGTACGACAGTAATTGTTAATTCCAAAGCGTGAGAAGCAAATAATAATAAGATTGAAGTCGATACAGTTAGATATGTAAGACAAACCTCTCTCAGATTTAAAATAGAAAAAATATACAGAATAATGAGATGATAAATGTGTAATCTATTTATATTAGGAGGTGAAAAATGGAATACATATACGAATTTTACCGTGATGGACTCGGCGGATTAAGAATACGTTTGCCCAAAGAGATTGCTATAATTTCTCATTTTTTAGAAGATATTTTAGATGATGAAGCAGATGAGTATATACAGATTTTAGATACTGTAGTGAAGCAAGAAGTTCCGCAATATGAAATAGAAGGGAACGTAGCAGCAGTCTACATTGAACCTAATTATACTAGTGCTATTAACTTATTTATGAGTGCCCCAAATAACCAATGTAAAATTGAGACCTCTGAATTTAGAAAACTACTTGTGTTGTGGCGAGATACAGTGGTAGCAGAAGGGAAAGATATTGAAGCGTAAAAAACACTAGAAAGTGTGGTCTTTTTTCACTTAAATTTAATTACTCCATATTTTATAGTTGTTTTCCATAGAGAACTATCAGTAGAATAAAGTGGACATATCCGAAGTAATACAAATATATTTAAAGGGATTTATCTCTCCCCCATAAAACGTGGTGTTTTAGAATCGAAGTTTTAAATATTACACAGATTTTGCGAACCCCTGGCGAACGAAAATGCCGAAAACCTACCCTGACCTTAAGATAGAATTGGATTATTATGAAAAAGTATTATTGAGCGTGGAATACATAGTGGGTCTACAACAGCTCGTGAAAGGAAGATACCATCCATAATTGTCTTGAAAAAAGACAGGATTTTTATGAAGAAAAGATATTTGAACATTTCAGGCTTAATAACGATCATCATACTTATTATAATAAATGAGGGGCGTATAGATTATGATATATCAAAATGATAGGATTTGTAGGAAGAAGGCGTTAATTAGTGCTGAAAAAATCATTAGCCTATTTTCAAATTTAAAATTTATTGAATTTGAAAATCCCGATTCTGCATGGATAGAACTATTCGATATACCATTGAAAAAGTTTCGTAAGGTTGACTCTAAACCAAAGTTTTGTATTCCAATTGGTAATGTTAAAAGTAAGTATATTTTATGGATTGAAAATTCTTTAGCTTCTTTAAATTTTTCAAATCATATAACAGAATATTTTATATTAGTTCCTAATGGTTTAGAACCGATATGGGCAAATATTAGGATTTTGAACTTCACAAAATTTATTGAGGAGCTTTGGGACATTTCTGAAACTAACGAATTTACAATTGCTGATAAGGGCACGGGACAAATTGTACAAATATTTTCTGAGGAAGAATATTATGAAATTCATTTTGAGTGTTGCGACATAAAGCCCATTGACTCTTCAAAAAATGGATACTAAATGATAAAAAACAGCCTATTATGACCCAGGAATTCACATATGAAGTCGATGGACAAAAAATTATAATTCTAGATCACTTAGCCGGTCATATCTTCGGGAAACGTGGCATTGGAGATCAACCAATGAAAGACCTGAGTACAATACAAGAATGGGACAAGTAGATGGGATGGAGAAACATTATTATTTTGAGAAGAGGAATAATAAATAGGGAGTATAAAAATGATTGATCAATTAAAAATTTTAAATCCCCAGGCGTTAATTAGCATTTTTGGAAAAGTACCAAAATTTGAAGACGCAGAGTTATTAGAAGTGTGTCTTAAAAGGGATGGCCCTACCTTAGTTACCCAATTGATGACAAAAGAAAACGTTGAACATAAACCTAAACGCTGGAATAATAGGGATGTAATTTATGTGGAAATCTCTTTCTTTACTATTCGCAATTTAACAATAGAAAGTTTAGGAACAGAAAATATCATTGAGCATTTTGAAATAAGTACGACGTCAGAAGGCAGTTTATTAAAAATTAAATGTAAGAATCAAATGATAGTTGAAACTTTATTTGACTGGGCAAGAATAGAAGGAGTTACTCCAGGTTTAATTGGATTACCTTAAGTGAACTAACGGGTGTTTTAGTTGAACAACATTTAAACAACTTTAATATCACTTTACGTTCTGATGGATATTCTTGAAAGGAGTAGTGTTGTATGAAATCAATAAATGTAAATGGAACTATATATCATATTGAATCTGTTCTTTTTGAAGATAAGAGTGAACAGGATGAAGAGGGGTACTATGAATATTTTTACAAAGGAGTCAATTTATCGTTTCACTCTGACAAAGAAGTAATTAAAGCCCGAATTTATGACGAGGAAGAAATAATATATTTCTCAAAAAATCCAATTCTTGCTTTTGGTAAAGATTTTGAAGCGATAAAGAAATATATAATTAAAGAATATGATGTAAATAAATTTAAGATTCCAGGTGGGGAAAAAGCTTATATAGAGTTATAGCCATAATCGACCTTAAACTTTACCATGATTTATTAAATACAATATGAAAGGAATGTCACGAGTACTTAGATTTGGTAAGAGTGTAGCGTATAACGGTTGGCGGATGCTCACGACCTTTTTTAGCATATAAGCTACAAGAACAAGGTAAACAGCTTGTAAAAATAGTTAAATGGTTTCCTTCTACAAAGATGTGTAGTCGTTGTGAAAATAAAAAAGAAATGCCATTATGTGGACTCACAATCAGTCGTGATTATAGCGCAGCTATCAATATCAAAAAAGAAGCCATACGCTTCTTAGCGTTGGCATAAATAGTAACAAAATGACCTTTGGAACAAGGGAGTTAGCTATCAAAAGTAACGATGAACCGAGAAGCCTCCACTTCCCGGTAAGCACGTAAGAGATACTAAGTGGTGGGTAGTTCACTGACTAGCGATTTATAAGTATTCAACTGAATGAAAAAGGAATAATAATAGCACCTGTAGAAACCTACATAGAATATTAAAACCATTAGGGGGAAATGAAATGATTCATAAAGTCGGACAAATTATGTTATATGTAAATAATCAAGATGAGGCAGTAAATTTTTGGACGGAAAAGGTAGGGTTTCATGTAGTAGCAGAGGAAGATAATAAGCAAGGAATGAGATGGATTGAAATTGCTCCGAATAGCGGTGCAGAAACGAGCATTATATTACATAATAAAGAAGTTATTTCTAAGATGAGCCCAGAATTAAATCTTGGTACACCATCTTTAATGTTCTTCTCAGAAAATCTTGATCAATTATATACAGATTTAAAAAATAAAAATGTTACTGTTGGAGAAATGGTAACTATGCCTTCTGGTAAAGTGTTTAACTTTGCTGATAGTGAAGGCAATTATTTTGCGGTTATGGAAAAGAACCGATAATAATATTGCTATGTGAAAATCCCCCTCAAATATATTGAGGGGGATTACATGTTTGAAGTGGATTTTTCATTAGAGAGTTGATTAATATAAAATACGCCTTTTTCAATAGCTGTCTCAATATAACCAATGATTTGATTAAGCGTAAATACTTGTAAGTCTTCATGCAAATGTTGCTCCGGATACAACATATCTTCAAAAAGATACTTCCGAAAAGCTAATACGTTTTCTTTAGAAACCTCTTCAATATCCACAATGTGAGCCTCTTGATTGAGAAGAGAGAAGAGCCGTTGTTCGTTATCGTAATGATGAAGCAACTTTGCATTTAACAATTTAAAATCGTTATAGTACATAGGTGCGATCGTTTCGTCATTTTCTATTCTATTTTTTAGCCACGGTAGAAAAAAGCCACTTAGCCAATTATCATCGGCAATGAGGTGAGTGTAATAGCCTAAAAGAAAAGGGGAGTCCATATGAACTTTATATTTTTGAAAAAAAGAATTGAAATCTATCCTTCTCGTATAGTTTTTCGTTGTGCCAGCGTAAAAGTGTGAAGCTCCTTTTTCTTCTGCTGAATGAACCGCATCGGGGGCTACACCTCCAAGTATGAAAGAAGTTTTATCTTGGATATTTAGTTTTTCGGCAATCCTGTTAGCGATAATAGCATGCATAATTCGTGATCCCATGAATGACACCTCGGTTTCAAGTATTCATTTCAGGAAGGGGACTGAACAGTTAGTATTACTTTCCCTGTACTTTTTCTACTTTCGACCCATTCATGTGCTTTCCCTGCATCTTGAAGTGGAAAAGATTTCGCAGCTTTCATTTTCAGCCGACCATCACGTAAATAACGGAAAACTTCATTTGCAGTTTCTTGGAGTAGTTCAGGACGTTTTTTTCGTGTAGTACCAAAGCTAAAACCGAGTATAGAGCGGCAACTTGCGTGTAAATCTTTCGTTTGAAAGTTACCAATTTCACCGCTTGCATTACCGAAATGAACGAGGCGACCGTAATAAGCAAGACATTTTAAACTTCTTTCCGAAACCGTTCCAGAAATAGAATCTAAAATTACATCGACCCCTTCGCCATTTGTCAGCGCATTGATTTTCTCTACAAAACCCTCATCTTGATGACAAATAACATAATCAGCTCCAGCATCTAAAGCGATTTTACCTTTCGCTTCATTTCCAACAGTACCGATAATTGTTCCAGCCCCTAATAGTTTAGCAAGTTGAATTGCTGTCGTACCAATTCCACCAGCCGCTGCATGAATGAGTACAGACTCACCTTGTTGAAGCCTTGCAACATTTGCGAGTAAATTATAGCTTGTAAAAGATACAATCGGACAAGCAGCTGCAGTTTGAAAATCGACGTTATCAGGTAAAACGAAAGTAAGGTTTTTGTTTGCGAAAACGTATTCTGCGTAAGATCCATTTTGAGGAAAAGCAATGACACGTTGTCCAGGATAAATATTTTTCACTTGAGAACCGACACGTTCTACAATACCAGCGGCATCTATCCCTGGTATAAAAGGTAGTGCTGTATTTCCTTTTTTACCATGACGGGATTTAATATCGGCGAAATTTATACTAGTAGCAACAACGCGAATCAAAACTTGATCTTCTGAAATAGTCGGCATATCCACAACTGTATATTTCATCACTTCAGGACCACCGAACGACGTTACAATGATAGCTTTCATTATATATCCTCCTAAATTTGATTATGTAAATTATTTTAAATCGTCATTAGAAATTGGAAAATTATATAATAGTTATGTGTGATTATAAGTGAAGCTTATGAACTGATTGAATCATTATATTAATTTATATAAAAAAACTTTTGAAAAATCGAACGAAATATCAATTACTTGCCAATATAAAGTGTAAGACAAAGGAGGGAAGGTACATGAAGGATGAAACATTGTATACAAATTTAATCCAATTAACTTTATCAGGCAATAAAGAGGCGTATGGCGAATTGTATGATAAAACGATTCAAGAAGTATATAAAACAGCACATTTTTTAATAGGTGATAAAACGGATGTAGATGATGTCGTTCAAGAAATATACATACAGCTATATGAATCGCTTCGTAAATATGATAATGAGAAGCCATTTCATCCTTGGCTAATCGGACTTGCGATTAAACAAATTCATTCTTATAGAAGAAAGAGGTGGATGCGACTACGTATTGTGAAAAAAGCAGAAGAGCAAAGAAAACCAGTACAAATTGATTTTTCTAACGATATTGTAAGTAAAATATCAAACCAAAAACTAATCGAACTTATACATAAATTACCGTATAAATTGAAACAAGTTATTATCTTAAGATACTTACACGATTATTCACAAGAAGAAGTAGCACAAATATTACATATTCCAATTGGTACTGTGAAATCTAGAATTCACGCGGCATTAAAAAAACTACGTCAAAAAGAGCAAGTAGAAGAAATCTTTTTAGGAGAGGTAGGGAATGTGAAATGAGCTTAGATTGTAGAGTTAGAGAATCTATACAAGAAGAAGCGAAGGGGATTATTGCTCCGCCGGAGTTAAAGGAAAAAGTAATTGTCCAAATAAAAATGAAGAGCGGGGGAAGTAAAAGGAAGAAGCGCCTTATCGCAGGGGTGCTTGCGGCAGTATTTTTACTCCCAACGACTGGTTTTGCGTATCAATCTATTATGGCGGATGGTATATACGGATCGTTTGAGAATTTAAAAAAACATGCTGGAGCAATGACGTTAGAAGCATATATGCGTTTTAATGCAAAATTATCAGAAGCGAAAGATGAAATGGGTGCGAAGGAATATGAAGAATTTACAAAAGAACTAAAAAAATTAACAAATGCAAAGCTTGCGTACGGGGATTCGAACGGTAATATTGATTATGATCAATTATCACCAGAAAAAAGAGAAGAAATGAAAAAGGTAAGTATGGGCCTTCAACCATACTTTGATAAATTAAATGGTCATAAATCTAGTAAAGAAATATTAACGCAAGAAGAGTTTGATCGCTATATGGAAGCTTTAATGACACATGAAATAGTACGAGTGAAGACTAAATCGACTGGTGGAATAAAAGTAGAAGATATACCTGAGGCGTACAAAGAAAGGTTTATGAAAGCAGAGCAGTTTATGGAGTATGTAGATGAAAAGGTGCGATAAATAAAAAAGCTCATAGCCTAAGCTGTGAGCTTTTCTTATTGAAACGTAAATATATTAACCACCTATTCCTTTTGCTAGCAATAAGAAATATACAAATACTAATATTACTGCATTTAATGCTGTACCAACTATTCCGAATAACCAATTTTTTGATGCGATCGCAAAAATAATTCCGAGTAATGAAAGTATGCCTAAAATCGTAATAATTAAAGTTAAATTTGCATGAGGTCCTCTTAAAATAAAGAAAGAACATATACTTGCGAGAAACGTTAGAAACGAGAAAGTCCCTAATTTCATAATAAGTCTCCCTTGTTTGAAATATATTTTGACTTAGTGCACGACTTTCTTAATTTTAACATAAATTTCCTATTGTCAATTAAATATATGAACAATAAAAAACGAGTATAAAATCTATGCGATTTCATACTCGTTTTGTTATTACATAAATTTCCTTACCGCATGTATAGCAACTCTTACAAGGAGTATTGCACTTATAAATAAACTACCATAACCAACGACACTTAAAAATTGAACATTAAGTTCTTTTGCATACAAGTCAGGGCATAATTATCTTGATTTGCTTAATAAAATAAAAGTGGGAAATCACTTAGTTATATTCCTTACTATTCTCCTTATCTTTTTGTATAAAACAATCTAAAAGGGAATAACCAGCTATTAAACTAATTATCGTAACAAAAGTTGTATTTATAAGAATAATATTTGCTAAATAAGGTAGGTACGCACCAACTGGTGAAAAGAGTAGAGCTGGAGAAAAGGAAATGAATAGCGTAGGCACAGTAATAGCGATAAATTTATCCGGTTGAAAGCGCCAGTTTTGTTTACTTATTTCGCGATTAATGGATTGAAGAAATCGTAATAAAATGCCAACTATAAGAGGGAAGAGTGTAAAGTAGAATAATCTTGGATAAACGTTAAAATTCACCTGCGCATCTGTATCTAAATAAAATTGAGTTTTCACTCCGACAAATAATAATAAGACGATAAATAATGTAAAGCAGAGGTATAGCATTACTTTTTGCATTGCATTCCACCATCCTTTACTCAAAATATATTCAAAGAAAAAAGAGATATACAATAACTACTGTTGTATATCTCTTCTTTTACGGTTATTTAATAGTGGGGTTTGCTTTTTTTTGCTTCGTGAAATAATCTATAATGCCCATCGCACTAATTTCTATATCTAGATGTAAAATGTTATAAACGGAATGATCTGTTGGAACGTTTAACTTTGTCAGATGAGAAGAGATCTTATCCATTAATACAGTTTGTAAAGCTTTAGTCGCTTCATCGAAATCATTATACTGTTTAAAGACCTCTTTACCAGTATGAACGAAAATAAGTAACCAATGTTCAAGCTGGTTATATACTTCTGTAACATTGGATGATGCACCGTAATGACCGAAATAAATAGTATCTACATTCATACTTTGAATGTAATTCTTAGAAGCAATCATCGCATCTGGTTGGAATTGTGAAGGGGACGTTGATGGTAAATATAGTTCTACACCAAGGTCTGCGAGTTCTCTATAGTAAATTCCTATTGTATCGCCAGTAAAAATGCCATTTGTTAATGAATCGTGAATGCTAATATGGTGCTTAGCATGTCCCGGTGTATCGTAAAATGTAAGTGTACGGTCTTCGGCAATTTTTAACGTATCACCATTTTGTACAATACGAACACGTTTTTCTTCTATAGGAAGAATTGGATCAAATAGTTTATCGAAATCTTCTTTGTATACAGCTTTTGCGCCTAAAATGAGTTTTGTTGGGTCAATCATATGACGAGCACCGCGAGAATGCACATATAAAGTAGCGTTTGGACACTTTTCCATCATTAAACCAGCAGCCCCGGCGTGATCTAAATGAACATGTGTAACGATAATGTTTTTTACATCGTATAAATCAATATGTAATTGTTGTAAGCCGTCTAAAATATACGGAAGAGAAGGGGCTGCACAAGTTTCAATTAAAGTAATATCGTCACCTAATAAAACGTACGTACCTGTTCGTTCATTATGCTGTAAATCGAAATCATCAATAAGATATAGGTGAGAAGATAATTGCTCTACTTTTTTCATCTTTACCACTCCTTAGTTACTGTATGTTTCTATTATACGCTAAAATAGAAAAAGGCAGAAAACGAAAGCTCGTCTTCTGCCTTTTTAAAGTGTTGTTATTTCGTTTGTTCTTTATTGATAGACATAACGAACAGTCCAACTATGCCACCTACGATTGGAAGCATAATCTCTCCTGCTAAATTAAAGTAGGAGCTTAAGAATAAACCATTTACATCGATTACCCAGCCAGTAACATACAATAACATCATATATAGTACGAAATAAAACTCGCGATTTGAAATTGTTTCATGTTGTGCAGTTTTCATAATGGACACCATCCTTTTCTTTTATAATGGAATATAAACTGTCACATTTTGTTCACAATTCAATTGTAAAACTTTCCATCATAAAAGTCTAGTAGTTTGTGTCGAATTTCCGAACGGAAATAAAGCGCTATCATTATAGCTTATAAGTACGTAATAAGAGCTGCACATTCACGAATGTAGTATAGTATAAACATAGAATGATAGTGAAGAGAGGGGCAAAGACAATGACAGTTTATGATTTTTCAGCTAAAACGATAACAGGAGAAGATAAATCGTTAAAAGATTACGAAGGAAAAGCGCTTCTTATCGTAAATGTAGCTAGCAAGTGTGGTTTCACACCGCAATATAAAGGATTACAAGAGGTGTATGATAAATATAAAGACCAAGGACTTGAAATACTCGGTTTCCCTTGTAACCAATTCGGAGGACAAGAACCAGGTACAGAAGCAGATATTACTAGTTTTTGTGAATTAAACTACGGTGTAAACTTCCCGATGTTTGCAAAGATTGATGTGAAAGGTGATAAGGCTCATCCTCTATATACATACATGACAGAACAAGCACCAGGTTTACTTGGTATGAAAGCAGTGAAATGGAATTTTACGAAGTTTCTAATTGGAAAAGACGGGAAAGTAGTAGGGCGTTTTGCGCCGCAGACGAAACCGGTAGATTTAGAGGTTGAGATTGAGAAGGTACTTGGAGAATAACTAGAAGTTTCACTTTATTAAAAAACGCCTCAAAGAACAATGTAGTTCTTTGAGGCGTTTTCTTTCAACTCACATTATCAAGATTAAATCGCTGAATGGAAGTCATTTGATTTAGGCGGAGAGGCTGCTTTTTTTATAAGAATTTCCCATATGTGTACGGATTTCTTCCATTCTGCTGCGGCCTGTCCCTTTTGATACATAGCGTTCTCATAACTGAAAGTAAGTTGTTGCATATGAGCCGAGTTGTAAAGTGTATCAATGTGGAGAGCATATTCTCGGAATGTTTGACTTTCCCCTCGTGGTATACCAATTCTGCCAAATTGTTTTAAAAGTGCACCGTAAGCTTTGCTATAAACAGCATCATCTTTTCGGTATTTGTAGAAAAGAATAATAAAAAATGTAATCCATTTCATTCTAGTGGTGAAGAGAATGTATCCGATGATACTAATTGGTATCGTAGAGAGGAATACGTACCACCAAGAAAGTCCATTTTTAGAATTTGTAAGCTTTTTAGTAGGAGCGTCTTCTGTATCTTCAATTAAACTTTTGAGCTTTGCTTCATTGTTTCTTTTGTGCATTTGCGCATTTTGAGAATTAGTTTCTTCGCTATTTTGTAAAGTAGGAGCAGGAGTATTATTTGTGAAATTATAGGGATTGGTAAATCCTTTTGTTGGTTCGAATGGAATCCATCCGTATCCTGGGAAATATACTTCGACCCAAGAGTGTGCGTTATCGTTCGCGATTTTAAATACATCCTCACCTTCTGCACCAACTAGTGTGTTATCAAGAGTTCCTTCTGTATAACCTTTTACCCATCGAGCAGGAATCCCAGCAGAACGAAGTAATACAATCATAGATGTCGAAAAATTATTACAGTAGCCGCTTTTTGTATCAAAAAGGAATTGATCAACATAATCTTGATTTTTGGCAGGGAACAACACATTCATTGTTTCATATACGAAAGAATGGTCGGTGAAGTAATTTTCAATAGCTAATACTTTATCATATCGGTTGTCTTTATCATTTGTTAGGTTAACAGCTAAGTCTCTTACTCGCTGCGGTAATGATTCGGGAAGTTGCGTGTACTTTGTCATGAAATAAGGATTTGTTTCTTGACCTTCATTCGTTTTTACAGCTTTCAAGTTTTCTATGGAAAACTCCGGGACCCCATATGTTACTTTATATGAATGTAAAGTAGTAGAAGAACCTCCGTCCATCGTATAGATTTTTTCAGAAAATGGGTCAACGCTGTATGATACATCTGAAGAAGCCTCAACTGATATTAACCCTGCTGGATAGGTAAGGTGAGGATATCTTTTTTGCATGTTGATTGTTGCCTGAGTTGTCTCTGTTTTTGTATTTTGTTCGTACCAGCTCACGACGTCGTTTTTATTTTTAAAAGAAACCTTTTTTTGATTTTCAGAAACTTCCCAGCCTTTTCCTGTATAAAAATCTTTCGTTTCGACTCTCCAATATTGTTTGTTTTGCGTTTGTGCTGTGAAAACAATTGTAGGATCTGCCTTAAAAGGACCGCCTAATCGCGAGTCATCTAAACCATACCCAATTTTAGAAACTTCTTGTTTTTTACTTGCTTCGGATGTGTTGAATTTTAAAAAATCCATTGGGTTTGGCCATTGAGGGCCAAATTTTGGAGCAAAGTATGCGATAGTTGCTGACAATACAATAAATATTGTAAGAGGTTTAAGTAATTTTGAGATTTCTCTAGCATAATTTTGTAAGTGTTCCATCTCTTTTATTCGTTCTATGCGGAGAAGACTAAGCATAAAAAAGCCGATGACAACAGTACGAATAATAGCGTAGTTTGCATGATATAAATGTAAGTTATGAAAAACGGTGATATAAATAATAGTCAATATAAGAAATAACAGCCCGCGTTTTTTATGAATCATCCAAAAAGAGATGAAAGCACTCAAAAACCAAAAGGATAAAAAAAATAAAAGTGTTGGAAAAACTGGAGAAACATCTAGCAAATTCCCCTGAAACAACAAGGAGGAATTTCGAGAAATATCAGTAAAAAATTTCATTAGCCAAGATGGATTTATAAAAGCGTTTTTATAATATAGGAAATGAATGATGAATAAAATTGTGACGATCTTTATTGGAATCTGCCACCTTGTTTGAAAAAAAGAGAGCGTGAAGCAAATCCCTATAAATATTACAAAAACATCCAATCTACCTACGTTTGTAATACCTATAAGGGGCCTTAGCCATTCTAGTAAAAGTAGAAATGCGCATGCATGCATGAAAAATCTAGTCATATCCCATTGTTTTTTTTCCTGTAATGTTATCATTTGCTCACCTCAAAAAACACGTTTGTATACTGGTTTCCATAAACCACATTTACAAATATTTGTCGTTTTTGTAGAGTTTCTAGAATACTGAGTTCTCGGTGTGAGAGTTGATTTGCTTTTTCTTTTACGACAAACACCATTAATTTTCTATTTTTTATAGCAGCAAAGTCAGCCGCCTTTTGAATATCGGGAGAAAGATCGCTTGTCACGAGTATAATCGTGACGGGCTCATAAATTTTTCTTAATTCCATTTCTACACTCCGGGAGAGCGGGAATACACTATCTGCTTGTACTTTCGCTAAATGACAAAAGATTTGATGCAACTGACTATCCCCATTGTCTAAAGGGAAAAAAGTTCGTTCTTTTCCGATAGATACGAATGACGCCGGTGAATTTTGCTTCAAGACAGACCTGACAATAGAGGCAGTAAATGTGACGACTGATTCGAATAGAGGGGATGGGGTTCTGTCCATGAATATCATAATATTATGGCTGCGCTGTTGTTCAAACTCTTTCGTCATAATGTTGTTTGTTCGTGCAGTTGCTTTCCAATCAATCCATGAAAAGCGGTCACCAGGTTTATAGTCTCTCACACCGACAGAAATGGTAGAGTCTTTTACTAAATTTATATTTGCTGAAAGTGCTCCTTGTTCGAAATGATTTTCCATTTGTCGATATGTTATATCTACATACTGAGGGTAGACTAAAAATGTATCTGGAACTGAAAAAGTTACTTCTTTCTCCATCATACCGAATAGATCACCAGTTTTGACACGTACGCTTGAAAAAGTGTGCTCTCCTCTAGGTATTGTGTCAATTGCATATTGAAACGAAATATTTCGTTTTAACCCTGGAAAGAGTATTACTTTATTCATCTTCGTTTTCCTACAATTTGTAAATTGTGATGGCAGTTCATCTTCTATAATTAAATAAAGTAAGGGAAATGGAAAACTTCTTTTTATTGTAATCGTGCTTAAAAATGGTTCTCCTGCTACATATTCGTCTTGATTTGTTCTTCGTTTTACCTCGGCGTTCCGTAAAGCATAGAAGGGAAGCAGTAGTGAATAAAGGCCGATAGGAATTGCACTGTAAAACAAAAACCAACTTACAAATCCACCTTGAAGCATAGCGTATACAAATGTTAAGACTAGGCATAACGGAATGAGTGATAACTTAGTAAAATGATAGAGTGCTCGGAGTATCCGTTTCATTAAAGGTTCATCTTCCTTTGAGTAGGTACGGTAGTTCGCGCAACGATTTTTGTGATAACTTGTTCTCCTGTAATTCCTTCAAATTTTGCTTCCATTTTTAGAATGAGTCTGTGAGCCAATACGTAAGGAGCTAAAAATTTAACATCGTCTGGAATAACATAATTTCTACCATGGATGAATGCATAAGCTTGTGAAGCTTTCATTAAAGCAATCGAGCCACGTGGACTTGCACCTAGTTGTATAGAACTATAAGAACGAGTCTGACTAACAAGCTTTACAATGTAATGCTTGATTGCTTTGTCCATGCTTATTTCCCGTACGCTTTGTTGTAAATAAAGTAATTCTTCTATTGTTGTAATAGCTTGTAAATGGGAGAGGGGATTTGTTTTTTCCATCCTGTTTAAAATTTCAAATTCTTCTTCTGGTGTAGGATATCCCATTTTTAGCTTCAATAAGAAACGATCGAGCTGTGCTTCTGGTAAAGGATATGTTCCCTCATATTCGACCGGATTTTGTGTAGCCATTACAAAGAACGGTTTTGGTAACGGTCTTGTCATGCCATCTATTGTAATATTGCCTTCTTCCATACTTTCAAGTAAGGCAGACTGTGTTTTTGGAGATGTACGATTAATTTCATCAGCAAGTATAAAATTCCCCATGATTGGTCCAGGCTTGAATTCAAATTGGAGCTCTTTCGGATTATAAATAGAAACACCTGTTACATCTGACGGCAGTAAATCAGGTGTGAATTGAATGCGCTTGTAATCAGCATCAATGGATTTAGAAAGAGCACGTACTAACATTGTTTTCCCAACGCCAGGAACATCTTCTAATAGTACATGACCTTCAGCTAAGAGAGCTGTCAAAGCTAAGATCGTTTCTTTTCGCTTTCCGACCATTAACTTTTCAATATTGTTAATTATTTTTTCTATAATGGGATGTAATGAATCAAGCTGGTGCATCGTAATCCTCCTAATGTTATTATCATTTTCTAATCTATTTAGTGGAAAATAGAATTTATCTCTCTATTTGCGAGTAGTAAAACTCTTATCTTAAGTTCTGAGAATATTCAGATTATTCATCGCGATTACATCTAGTATAATTGTTTCCGGAACTTAGGGCAATATGGTAAATAATGATTTCTCGTTTTATGTGAAATACGTTTTGATATAGAATAGTATCGTCGGTAAAAGTAGAAGAGGGGAAGGAAAGATTGACCTCAATGAGCAAAATAAATAGCGTAGGAAACCCTACGCGTAAAGTTTGGAACATATATTAATACGCCGTGTGATTAAAATGTATAGGAATAAAATAAAGTCGGCTTCACATGAAGAGGCCATCTATTTAAATTAATACACTCCTTTATTTCTGGCCTTAGTGACTCTATTTACTTCTCTATTAATCTCATAAGCACTATTAAGGTAATAAATTCTTATACTATCATTACTCTTGTCTTACTTATAGTAAAAGTAGATTATTATTAAACTTATCTATCCAATATTTCTCTGATGTAGGTATGAATTCAGTGAAATCTTCATATGTACCACTCCAATCTTTTGGTACATAGTTTTCATATGAGGCCGGTTCTGGAAACATTGAATATAGTATTTTATTATCAAAGTTAATTAATAAGACTGGACTAAAATCTAATAGATCTTCTCCTGCATTTTTCATTTTAATATTTTCAAGTAGTAAATAATTTAATTCTTCTTTAGTTGTTTTATATTGATTAATCCTTACTAAAAATACTTCTACATTTTCATGATCTAATACTTTTATTCCATTTCTTTCTTCCGTTTCGTCATTATCTTCAATGCTTATACCTAAATTTTTATATGCATTATCTAATTTATTATAATCTAAAAACCATAGTTCTTTATCTGTTACATACCATCTAAACTCATTTTTATATATGACGGCTACTATAATGTTTTCTGCATAAAGCGGTTCTAATATCATAATATTCTCCTTTTATTATTATCTTAAAGTCCTGCCATTCTGGTGTATTCTTCTCTTCATTCAATCCAAGTTGCTGACAATTCATATAGATTTCCTGGCGTTTTTTGTTCAACTATTTTCAGGATAGTTACCCTTGGTATGGTGGATTTAAAGTATTATATTTTCATTTGTTAATTCATCTAACGATTTAGGCATATCAAATTTAACTACTCCCAAATTACTTCCTCTATTATATAAGAAATTTTTTGCATATCTGTACTTCATCTTAACCTTTGCTAGAAGCAAGGAAGTAATTTAACAGTCAGTGAAGGATATGAACCCTCCACAATGATTAGATTTTCACTTTTTTATATTTTTTTCGGAATTTTTGACAATCTCTTGAACTGTGCGAAATGTCACATCTGTATTTTACAACCTCTCTTATAGTAAGGGTATGTAAGAGAGACGTATTAAAGGAGTGAACAGTATGAAGAAGAAACATTCAGCACTAATGAGACGTTTAAAATATTTTTCGCCAATAGATCGTTATAACGATAATCATACACAAGAAACATATGAAGATCGCGAATGGGAGAATGTGTACAGAAAGCGTTGGCAACATGATAAAGTAATTCGTTCTACACATGGCGTGAACTGTACTGGTTCATGTAGTTGGAACATTTATGTGAAAGATGGAATTGTAACTTGGGAAGGGCAGGAGCTTAACTATCCAACAACAGGTCCAGATATGCCTGATTTTGAACCGCGAGGATGTCCACGTGGAGCAAGTTTTTCTTGGTACATCTATAGTCCACTTCGTGTGAAATATCCGTATGTACGTGGTGTTCTTTGGAGTATGTGGCAAGAAGAACTACAAAATAACGAATCACCACTAGACGCTTGGAAAAGTATTGTGGAAAACCCTGAAAAAGCACGAAAGTATAAGCAGGCACGTGGTAAAGGAGGATTCGTTCGTGCGAATTGGGATGAAGTATTACAACTCGTTTCAGCTTCTTTACTTTACACAGTAATGAAATACGGTCCAGACCGAAATGTTGGTTTCTCACCAATTCCAGCTATGTCGATGTTAAGTCATGCAGCTGGTAGCCGCTTTATGCAACTTATGGGCGGGCCGATGCTTAGCTTCTATGATTGGTACGCGGATTTACCACCAGCTTCTCCGCAAATTTGGGGTGATCAAACAGATGTACCAGAAAGTAGTGACTGGTATAACTCTGGTTACATTATGACATGGGGTTCAAATGTTCCGATGACGAGAACACCAGATGCACACTTTTTAGCAGAGGTTCGATATAAAGGAACGAAAGTTGTTTCTGTCAGTCCTGACTTCGCCGAGTCAACAAAGTTTGCGGATGATTGGATTAGTGTGAAACAAGGTACAGACGGTGCACTTGCGATGGCAATGGGGCACGTGATCTTACAAGAATTTTACGTAGATAATCAAGTGGAATACTTCACAAAGTATGCGAAGCAATACACTGATTTTCCTTTCTTCGTCACATTGAAACAAAAAGGAGATCAATTCGTTGCTGATCGTTTCTTAAATGCTTCTGATATTGGACGCGAAACGAAGTTAGGAGAATGGAAACCTGTACTATGGAACGAAAACACGAATGATTTTGCAACACCTCAAGGCACAATGGGGTCACGTTGGGATAACGAAAAGAAATGGAACTTACGTTTAGAAGATGAACAAACAGGTGAAAAGATTGATCCACGCCTTTCTTTACTTGGAATGGAAGATGCGGTTGGTACGGTACAAATTCCGTACTTCTCTGATGATGGAAACAAAGTATTAGAACGCACAATTCCAGTGAAAAAGGTTATGACAGAAGAAGGCGAAGCGTTCGTTACAACTGTATACGACTTAACGTTAGCAAATTACGGTGTGAACCGAGGACTTGGCGGACAAGAGCCGAAAGACTTCAATGATGATATGCCGTTTACACCTGCATGGCAAGAGAAAATGACGGGAGTGAAACGAGAGCTTATTATTCAAATCGCTCGTGAGTTCGCACAAAATGCTGTTGATACAAATGGTCGTTCGATGATTATTGTTGGAGCTGGTATTAACCATTGGTTTAACTCTGATACGATTTATCGTGCCGTTTTAAATCTTGTTCTTCTCGTGGGGGCACAAGGTGTAAATGGCGGCGGTTGGGCACATTATGTTGGCCAAGAAAAGCTGCGTCCAGCAGAAGGATGGCAAACGATTGCGATGGCAAAAGATTGGCAAGGGCCACCAAAATTACAAAACGGTACATCTTTCTTCTATTTCGTAACAGATCAATGGCGTTATGAAGATACACCTGTTGGCCATTTAGCATCACCAATTGAAGGTAACTCACGTTATCAACATCACGGTGATTATAACGTATTAGCAGCACGACTCGGCTGGTTACCTTCTTATCCGACATTTGAGAAAAATGGAATTGAATTATATAAAGAAGCTGTTGCCGCTGGTGCAACAACGCAAGAGGAAATCGGGAAATATGTTGCACAAAAATTAAAAGAAAAAGAACTGAAATTTGCGATTGAAGATCCAGATAACAAAAATAACTTCCCGCGCAACTTATTCGTATGGCGTGCAAACTTAATTTCAAGTTCTGGTAAAGGACACGAATATTTCTTAAAACATTTATTAGGTACAACAAACGGGTTAATGAATGACGATAGTGATTCAATACGACCAGAAGAAATTAAGTGGCATGAGGACGCACCGGAAGGGAAGCTTGATCTACTTATTAATTTAGATTTCCGCATGGCTGGAACAGCACTTTATTCTGATATCGTCTTACCAGCTTCAACTTGGTATGAGAAGCACGATTTAAGTAGTACAGATATGCATCCATTTGTGCATCCATTTAACCCAGCAATCGGTTCACCGTGGGAAGCACGATCTGACTGGGATATTTTCACCGCTCTTTCTAAAGCTGTGTCAGATTTAGCGAAGAAAATCGATCTTGAACCAATGAAAGAAATCGTTGCAACACCACTTCTTCACGATACACCGCAAGAATTAGCACAACCACTCGGCAAGATTAAAGATTGGAGCAAAGGCGAGTGTGAACCAATCCCAGGTAAAACGATGCCACAAATTCATGTTGTCGAAAGGGATTATAAAACGATTTATGAAAAAATGACAGCGCTTGGGCCAAATGCTGGAAAGCAACCGATTGGTACGAAAGGGATTTCTTGGTCTGCAGAAAAAGAATATGAGCAATTAAAGAGCCGATTAGGAGTTGTTCGAACAGATTCTATTGCGAAAGGTTGCCCAGACATAAAAGAAGCAATCAATGCTGCTGAAGCGGTATTAACACTTTCTTCTACAACAAACGGTCACATGGCTGTAAAAGCATGGGAAGCACTTGAAAAACAAACGGATTTAAAACTACGTGATTTAGCAGAAGAACGTGAAGAAGAATGCTTCACATTCGAACAAATTACAGCACAACCGAAAACAGTAATCACTTCTCCAGCCTTCACAGGTTCTGAAAAAGGTGGACGACGTTATTCACCATTTACAACAAATGTGGAACGTCTCATTCCTTGGAGAACGATAACTGGTCGACAATCTTTCTACTTAGATCACGACATGATGAAAGAGTTTGGTGAAACGATGGCAACATTTAAGCCAATACTGCAACATAAACCTTTCCGTAAATCTAGACCTGAAGTAGAAGGAAAAGAAATTACACTAAACTATTTAACACCGCATAATAAGTGGTCGATTCATAGTATGTACTTTGATTCCTTGCCGATGTTAACGCTGTTTAGAGGTGGTCCAACTGTTTGGATGAATAAAGAGGATGCGGAAGAAGCTGGAGTTGCTGATAATGATTGGATCGAGTGCTTTAACCGTAACGGTGTTGTCGTAGCACGTGCTGTTGTAACGCACCGTATACCGAGAGGAATGGCATTTATGCACCATGCGCAAGATCGCCACATTAACGTACCTGGTACGAAATTAACAAGCACCCGCGGGGGAACACATAATAGTCCAACCCGTATTCATGTTAAACCAACACATATGATTGGTGGATATGGCCAATTAAGCTATGGATTTAACTACTATGGTCCAACTGGGAACCAGCGTGACTTAAATGTCGTAATCCGTAAACTGAAGGAGGTAGATTGGCTTGAAGATTAAAGCACAAGTCGGAATGGTAATGAACCTAGATAAATGCATCGGCTGCCATACTTGTAGCGTAACATGCAAAAACACCTGGACAAATCGTCCAGGTGCTGAATATATGTACTTCAATAACGTAGAAACGAAACCTGGTATTGGTTATCCGAAGCAATGGGAAGATCAAGAGAAATATAAAGGCGGCTGGGAATTGAAAAATGGTGAAATTCAGCTGAAATCTGGTTCGAAAATGAAACGCCTTATGAATATTTTCCACAATCCAGATCAACCAACAATCGATGATTACTTTGAACCTTGGAACTATGATTATGAAACGTTAACAAATAGTCCGCAGCGTAAGCATCAACCAGTTGCTCGTCCGAAATCAGCAATTACAGGTGAATTTATTGACAAAATTGAATGGGGTCCAAACTGGGAAGATGATTTAGCTGGTGGACATATAACAGGATTGCAAGATCCGAACGTAAAGAAAATGGAAGAAGAAATTAAAACAGATTTTGAGAATGTCTTTATGATGTATTTACCACGCATATGCGAACATTGTATGAATCCATCTTGCGTATCATCTTGTCCATCTGGTGCGATGTATAAACGTGAAGAAGATGGGATTGTTCTTGTGGATCAAAACGCATGTCGGGCATGGAGATTCTGTGTATCGTCTTGTCCATATAAAAAAGTGTACTTTAACTGGCAAACGAATAAAGCTGAGAAATGTACAATGTGTTTCCCGCGTATTGAAGCTGGTATGCCAACGATTTGTTCGGAAACATGTGTAGGACGTATTCGATATATTGGGGTAATGCTATATGATGCTGATAAAGTAAAAGAAGCAGCTTCTGTTGGAGATGAAAAAGATTTATATGAATCTCAGCTTACTGTTTTCCTAGATCCAAATGATCCTGAAGTAGCAGCTGAAGCGAAAAAACAAGGCATTCCTGAAGAATGGATTAAAGCGGCACAACAGTCGCCAATCTATAAAATGATTATCGATTGGAAAATTGCTCTACCTCTTCATCCAGAGTATCGTACAATGCCAATGGTTTGGTATATACCGCCACTTAGTCCAATTATGAACATGGTGGAAGGGAAAGGAAGCAACTGGCAAGCAGAAGAGATTTTCCCTGCTATCGATAATATGCGTATTCCAATTCAATATTTAGCGAACTTACTCACTGCAGGAGATGAATCACACATTCGTCTTACATTAAAAAAAATGGCTGTCATGCGAACGCATATGAGAGCACTGCAAATTAATAAAGAACCAAATGAAGCTGTATTAAAAGAACTTGGTTTAACGAAACAGGATGTAGAAGATATGTATCGTCTTCTTGCTATCGCAAAATATAAAGATCGCTTCGTCATTCCGGCCACTCACCGCGAACAAGTTGCAGATTTATATAACGAACAAGGAAGCTGTGGTTTATCATTCGCAGGTGGCCCAGGCTCTTGTATGACAATTTCTTAAATAAAGGAGGCAGAAAAATATGAAACAAAGTTTACAAACTGCTTTTTCCTGTTCTTCATTCCTTCTCTCCTACCCGGAACTAGGGTGGAGAGAAGATGTAACTGAATTACAAGAAGAGATTGCAGCAATTGAACAGGAAGACGTTAAAGTATCACTTACAGCATTTGTAAAACAGGTGCTAGATAAAACGAATGATCAACTCATTGACAGTTACGTATATACATTCGATTTTGGTAAGAAAACAAATATGTATCTTACTTATATGAACACTGGTGAACAAAGAGAAAGAGGTATTGAATTACTAGAGTTAAAACAACATTATAAAAAATCTGGTTTTGAAGTAACAGATAAAGAACTCCCTGATTATTTACCGCTATTACTCGAATTTTTTGCAAATGCAAATGAGCAAGACAGTGAACTAATTATGAGTAAATACAAGGGGAACATACAAGCATTACACGTTCAGTTAAAAGAAGCAGATAGTATGTATGAACCAATTCTTGCGGCTGTTCTACTCGCTATCGATGCATGGGGTGTACAGACAAATTAGAAAGGAGAGTTGTTAAAATGATGGATCAATTTCTATGGGTATTGTTTCCCTATATCATTTTTGCAATCTTTATCGGTGGACATATTTTCAGATACAACTATGATCAATTTGGATGGACATCAAAATCTAGTGAACTATTAGAAAAGAAAATGCTCCGAATCGGAAGTATATTATTCCACTTTGGGATCATGTTCGTAATTGGCGGTCATGTTATGGGGATTTTAATTCCAGAAGCTGTATATCGTTCAATAGGTATTTCTGAGCATATGTATCATGTAGTAGCAATTAGTTTCGGGCTTCCGGCAGGTGTTGCTTCTATCATCGGTTTAATTATATTAACATACCGCCGTGTAACGGTAAAACGCATCATTGCAACGAGTACAAAGGGAGATTATATTGCGCTTATTTTATTACTTATCGTTATGATGGCAGGGCTTTCTTCAACATTTTTAAACATCGACTCAAAAGGATTTGATTATCGTACAACGATAGGTCCTTGGTTCCGAAGTCTCTTTATTTTCCAACCGAAAGTTGAATATATGACGGAAGTACCTGTATGGTTTAAAATTCATATTCTCGCAGGCTTAGGGCTTTTTGCAGTATGGCCATTTACTAGACTGGTACATGTATTTAGTGCCCCAATTAAATATGTAAGCCGTAGTTATGTAATTTACAGAAGACGTATTCCAAATGAATTGAAAAAATGATTTAGTTTTATATGTTTAGTAATTTATAAGGAAAGCCGAGATCTAATTGGAGACCTCGGCTTTCCTTATAGGTATAAGTATCTAAATAAGATGCTAATCAATGCTACAAACAGAAGCAGAGCAATCTTCACAAGCAATTGCACATTTTAAAAATTGTAAATCGTGAATTGTAATCTTTCCTTTATGAATAGAAATTGTACCTTGCTTTTTTAATTCATTTAACATTCGATTTACACTTTCACGTGAAGTTGCACAGAAATTAGCAAGTTCTTGATTCGTTAATGGTAAATCGATGAGAATTCCATTTTCTTTTAAAACACCATAACTATTTGTCATTCGTATGAGAGTAGAATATAGGGCACCTTTTTTGCCGTGTAATACTAAATCTCGAAACTTCGTCTGCATTCTTCTTAAATGTTCACTAATCCATTTCATAAATTCAAATACAAGTGCGGGCTTTTGGAGTAATGCTTTTTCTAACGCTTCACGCTTTATAACGCCTACTTCAACATCTTCAAGGCATTTTGAATTTAATAAATACTTCGCATTGTCCGTGAACAATGTTAATTCTCCGATAATGTCATATTCCGAACAAATCCGAAGTGTTAATTCTTGCCCGTCAGCACTTAGTTTACTAATTTGTACTTTTCCTGAGTGGACGATATAGAGTTCTGTCGCGTCCATACCTTCTTGAAAAATAAAACTTCCTTTTTTAATCTGCATTTTATATTCAACAGATGCAAGTAATTCCTTTAAATCTTGAGATAATGTCATACTGTTTGTCACAGCAATCACCTTTCTTCTTATAAGCAATACATTTCCTATTTTGAGTGTAAATATGCTGAAAATGCAAGAGCTATTTTAAAAATAATGTAAAATTTCAATGACCGTAAGTAGTAAGGGGATGGAGATGTGAACAAAATTCGAACAGATTTGTGAAGAATTTTTGAATGGGGAAAGTAATGTGAGAAAAGTCACATTGAATATGTCGCTTCTTTTTTATAATGAAGGCAAATAAAAAAATTGAAAGCTTACTAAGGATTGCAGCAGAAAAGAAGGGATATAGATGCACGAGAAAATGAAAGATTCTTTAGAACGACCACTTCAAGATTTACGTATTTCAGTTATTGATCGTTGTAATTTTAGGTGCACATATTGTATGCCTGCTGAAGTGTTCGGGCCTGATTACGCTTTTTTACAAGAAGAGTTTTTATTAACGTTCGATGAAATAGAAAGATTAGCAAGATTGTTTATAAGTATGGGAGTCAATAAAATTAGGCTTACTGGCGGCGAACCTTTATTGCGTAAAGACTTACCGCAGTTAATTGCAAGTCTTACAAAGCTAGAAGGTTTAAAAGATATTGGGCTCACAACAAACGGTATACATTTAGCAAAACAAGCTAAGGCGCTAAAAGAGGCGGGATTAAAACGTGTAAATATTAGTTTAGATGCGATAGAGGACCATGTCTTCCAAAAAATTAACGGAAGAAATGTAAGTACAAAACCTGTACTGAAAGGAATTGAAGCAGCAAAGACTGCTGGATTAGAAGTAAAGGTAAATATGGTCGTAAAAAAAGGGATGAATGATAGTCAAATTCTTCATATGGCTCGTTATTTTAAAGAACAAGAAATTCAGCTCCGTTTTATTGAGTTTATGGATGTGGGCAGTACGAACGGATGGAATTTTGAACAAGTTATTACGAAGGAACAATTAATAGAGACGATTAATCGTGTATATCCGATAGAGCCCGTTAAGCCTAATTATTTTGGAGAAGTTGCGAAATTGTATCGATATGTAGGGAGCGATGCAGAAGTTGGATTTATTACTTCAGTATCTGAGTCATTTTGTTCCTCTTGTACGAGAGCTCGTATTTCGGCAGACGGTAAGTTTTTTACGTGCCTATTTGGAACGAAAGGAACGGATTTACGAACGCTTCTTCGAGAAAATATTCCTGATGCATCACTATTAAAAATTTTACAACATACGTGGCGATATAGAACAGATCGATATTCAGATGAAAGAACGGCGGAAAGTACAAATAAACGTCCAAAAGTTGAAATGTCATACATTGGCGGATAGCGAAAGGAGGATTCCCTATGCAAGGGCGATATTCAAGGCAAGTATTGTTTTCTGGAATTGGTGAAATGGGTCAAAGAAAAATAAGAGAAAAGCATGTGCTCTTAATCGGTGCGGGTGCACTAGGAGCTGCAAATGCAGAAGCACTCGTAAGGATGGGAATTGGGAAATTGACAATTGCCGACCGTGATTACGTCGAATGGAGTAATTTACAGCGGCAACAGTTATATACAGAAGAAGATGTACACCAGTGTAAACCGAAAGCAATTGCAGCGGCAGAACATGTAAGAAAGATTAATTCTGAAGTGAAAATTATACCAGTTGTAACGGATGTCACAATGCAAGAAATAGCAGAGTTAACAAAAGAAGTGGATCTTATAATAGATGCGACTGACAATTTCGATACGCGCCTACTTATAAATGACATTTCACAAAAAGAAAATATACCTTGGATATATGGTGGCTGCATTGGAAGTTACGGTGTAACGTATACAATTCTTCCTGGGAAAACACCATGTTTTCGCTGTCTGATGGATCATCCTATGGGCGGTGCAACATGCGATACAGCCGGAATTATTCAGCCAGCTGTACAGATGGTTGTTGCTCACCAAGTAACAGAGGCGATAAAAATATTGGTGGATGATTTTGAGGCGCTGCGAGGAACAATGTTATCATTTGATATTTGGAACAATCAATATCTCTCATTAAAAGTAAATAGACAGAGAAAAAGTACATGTCCATCTTGCGGGAAATCACGAACGTATCCAAGTCTAGCATTTGAAGCGCAAATGAAAACGGAAGTGTTATGCGGACGGAATACAGTTCAAATCCGTTCAGGAATAAAGAGAGATCTTAATTTAACCGAAATTCAAAAACGATTACAAAAAAGTGTACATGTCCAAAAAACACCGTACTTACTATCATTTCTAATTGATCAATATCGTTTCGTTTTATTTACAGACGGTAGGGCATTTATTCATGGGACAAATGATGTGAAAATAGCAAAACGATTATACGCAAAATATATGGGATAAAGAGTAAGAGGGTTTCAATTTATTAAAACGAGGTGAAAAAATGTTAGAAAAACGTATACCAATTCCAGTGGCAGAAGCAGTTGCACGTGTAATGGAATATGCCTACCAGGGTGAAATAGAAAAGGTTTCTCTTATAGAAAGCTACGGTAGAACGCTAGGAGAAGATGTTAATGCAGACCATGATGTTCCGCATTTTGATCGCTCTCCGTACGACGGGTTTGCAATTCGAGCGGAAGATACAATAGAAGCAAGTAGCAGTAACCCCATTCAGTTTGAAGTGATTGGCGAAATTGGAGCCGGTTTTGTTTTTACAGAAGAAGTGAAAGCATTTCAAGCTGTCCGTATTATGACAGGAGCCGCAATTCCGAAAGGGTGTAATGCAGTTGTTATGTTAGAGCTAACAGAAGGGTTTGAAGAAAATGAAAAGACATATATGAAATTAAAACGTTCTTTCTCTTCTGGGGATAACATTTCTTTTAAAGGAGAGGATGTAAAACAAAATAGCATTCTTGTGAGAAAAGGGACTGTTATTAACCCTGGAGTAGCAGCGCTTCTTGCTACGTTTGGTTATAGTGTAGTACATGTTGTAAAACACCCAGTTGTTGGGATTGTGACGACAGGGAGTGAATTACTTGAAGTACATGAACAATTAAAGTCAGGGAAGATACGAAATAGTAACTCTTATATGATTGCTGCTCAAATTGAACGAGCGGGCGGAGTTGTACAGTATTATGGACAATTCGCTGACGATTTTGAGACGTGTTATAACACTGTAAAAAAAGCGATAAAAGAAGTCGATATTTTAATTACAACTGGTGGTGTTTCAGTAGGAGACTATGACTATTTACCTGCTATTTATGAAAGGTTACAAGCTAATGTACTTTTTAACAAAATAGCGATGCGACCAGGAAGTGTGACAACTGTAGCTGAGTTAGAAGGAAAACTACTATTTGGTCTATCTGGTAACCCTTCTGCTTGTTATGTCGGTTGTGAATTATATGTTAGGCCAGTCATTAGAACATACTTGCATAAGAAAGATCCGCATGTATATCGAGCGGAAGCAATTTTACAGAAAGATTTTCCGAAAGCAAACCCATTTACTCGTTTTGTAAGAGGGAAAGTGGAAATTGTAGATGGAAAATTGCAAGTGACACCAGTTGGTTTAGACAAATCTAGTGCCATTTCTTCACTTGCAGAGGCGAACGCATGTATCGTCCTGCCGGGAGGAACGAGAGGATTTGAAGCAGGAATTACTGTTTCGGTACTTTTATTAGAATCAAACGCCGGAAGTGAGTGGCCTTGGGAAGAACCACTTCGATCATACAAATAATAGAAAAATAGATTACTAACTTATACAAAGATAAGAGGTGCAAGATGACACATACGTATTATGAAGTAATTGATACACCTATTTCAATTGAAGAAGTTACAAACAAAGTAATTCGTCGTGAATGCGGCGCAGTTACTACTTTCATTGGTACTGTTAGAGAATTTACGAAAGGCCGTCGTACACTATATTTAGAGTATGTAGCATATAAAACAATGGCAGAAAAACAGCTTGAGAAAATTGGCACCGAAGTAGGAGAGAAGTGGCCTGAGACATATGTCGCCATTACACATCGCATTGGTACATTACAAATTTCTGATTTTGCTGTTGTCGTCGCTGTTTCTACACCACACCGGGAAGCTGCCTATGAGGCAAACGAATATATTATGGAGCGTATAAAACAAATTGTTCCCATTTGGAAGAAAGAGTTCTGGGAAGATGGTGAATCATGGATTGGTGATCAGTTAGAGAAGGTAGCATATGCAAATGGTGAGCCTGGAAAGGAGTTGAGAATATGATTGAAGTACTATTATTTGCACATTTACAAGAAGAAGTAAGTAAGCCAGCATTACACATAGATTGTGAAAATATTACGGTTGCTGAACTAAAGGAAGTGCTCATTAAGAAATACAATGTAGCGATTTCAAGTGAGATCATGGTCGCTATCAATGAAGAGTATGCACTAGAGGATGACATCATTCAAACTGGCGATGTTATAGCAATGATTCCGCCAGTAAGTGGTGGTTGATTCTTTTCAGCCTAATCATGTTAGGACGTGATTAGGCTGGAGGGAATGAATATAACTATGCATACATAGGAGGGAACAGGATGAAAAGTCCTAATTTTCAATTAAGTTTACAAACTTCTAATCTAGTTATCGGTTTTATGGTATGGGTCATTTTATCATCGTTAATGCCTTATATTAAAGCGGATATTCCATTAACTGCGGGACAAATTTCTATGGTAACAGCAGTACCGGTTATTTTAGGTTCTGTTCTTCGCATTCCAATTGGTTATTGGACAAATCGTTTCGGAGCAAGAAAATTATTCTTTATTAGTTTTATTCTATTATTATTTCCTGTCTTTTATATTAGTGTTGCCAATTCAATGATGGATTTAATTATTGGTGGATTATTTGTCGGAATCGGTGGCGCAGTATTCTCTGTAGGCGTAACATCTTTACCGAAATACTTTCCGAAAGAGAGTCACGGTTTTGTAAATGGTATTTACGGTGTCGGTAACGCCGGAACAGCAATTACTTCGTTTTTAGCACCTGTCATTGCAACTTCAGTTGGCTGGAGAACGACAGTACAGTGTTATTTAGTTTTACTTGCAGCATTTGCACTTATGAACTTTTTATTAGGCGATCGTAAGGAGAAAAAGGTGAATACACCATTAATGGAACAAATTCAAGGTGTATATAAAAATGAAAAACTTTGGTTTCTATGTATCTTTTACTTTTTAACATTCGGATCATTTGTCGCATTTACAGTATACTTACCAAACTTTTTAGTATCTCACTTCGGATTAGAGAAAGTGGATGCAGGTATGCGGACAGCTGGATTCATCGTATTAGCAACAATGATGCGTCCAATTGGCGGTTGGCTAGGTGATAAATTTAACCCATTTAAAATATTAATCTTCGTATTTATCGGTTTAACACTTTCAGGTATTATTTTATCATTTATGCCTAGTATGAACGTGTATACATTTGGTTGCTTACTAGTCGCATTTTGTGCAGGGATTGGTAATGGTACAATTTTCAAACTCGTTCCAATGTACTTCTCAGAGCAAGCAGGGATTGTAAACGGACTTGTTTCAGCCTTAGGCGGACTAGGAGGGTTCTTCCCGCCGCTAATTTTAACTTTACTATTCCAACTAACAGGCCATTATGCAATTGGATTTATGGCATTATCAGAAGTCGCACTTGCTTGTTTAATCATTACAGTATGGATGTATAGCCAAGAGAAACTGTTAGTGATGTTAAAGAATCATTAATCAGGAAAAAGAACCGTCCCAAAGTATTTTGGTATGGTTCTTTTAGTAATAGGCTCTAACATGTTTTTTATTGATATCTCAACAAACGCTTGTTTTCTAAAATAATGTGGTTTTAAAATGAAAAAAAGAAGGCTTATGGGATTTTATGTTAAAATATAGATGTCAGGTGTTATTCAATTAAAGGGCAGGTTAGTTAAAGAAAGTTTAAATTTCTTCCAAAGATCGAACTAATTTTTAACATACAAATATTTAATTGAATCGGGGTGTTTAGATGAAAAAATTATATAAGTCTACTCAAGATAAACAAGTATCAGGTGTATTAGGTGGTTTAAGTGATAAGTATGGAATTGATGTTAGTATCCTTCGTATAGTAACTGCATTATCAGCCTTTTTTTCTAGCGGATTTACAGTGTTACTTTATATAATAGCTGCAATTGTTTTGCCTACAGATAAAGATATTAAGAGATAAATGTATGAACTTAAATCTAATTCAACAATCGAGAACTCAGTTTATTGTCTATTGAAAGTTTCCAAAGTAAAAGCAACAGTACGATTGTTATAAGACTGAAATGAACAACCGAAAAATCCTCATAAAACATTCGGAATATAACGAGAACGAAAGTAATAACTTTTGAATGAAACGATGACTATTGATCGCTAACGAATCGATAAATAGTCGCTCCTTTCTAAAAAACTATATATTTATATATAGAAACATATATAAATATCCCGAAATTATAAAAATATATGACGGTATTTATAACAAGAAAAAACTTCATATTTTTTAGGGCCAGATTTTTTGGTAAGGCTAATGGATATTGTGAAAAAGTACACTTAAAATAAAGAATAAAGTTTAGGTCGATAAGATAAGATTATGAATTTGTATAAATAATCCATAATTTTCTTTATGAGTCATATTTGATATGTTAAAGAAAAGAGAGGGGAGGGAAATGAAATGAGAATTTTTGATGCACATTTTCATATTATTGATTTTAATTTTCCGGTTATTGAGAACCAAGGATATTTTCCGCCCAACTTTATTGTAGAAGACTATCAGAATGAAACTCCTAATTTGAATGTAATTGGTGGAGCGATCGTATCTGGTTCTTTCCAAGGGTTTGATCAAGAATATTTATTAAAGACACTAAAACAGTTGGGTTCAACATTTTGTGGCGTAACACAATTACCTTCTACAGTGACGGATGAAGAAATACTAAATTTAAATGAAAATGGGATAAAAGCATTACGTTTTAATATTAAAAGAGGTGGTTCAGAAGATTTATCGAAGTTGGATTACTTTGCTAGAAGAGTTCATGAATTAGTAGGATGGCATAGTGAGCTTTATATGGATGCAAAAGAGTTGCCCGAAATTGCATCCACTATAGAAAAGTTACCAGCTATATCAATTGATCATTTAGGGTTATCAGAAGAAGGTTTACCACATTTATTAAAACTAGTTGATAAAGGGGTACATGTGAAAGCTACTGGTTTTGGTCGTGTCGAATTAGATGTTGAGAATGCCTTAAAGTCGATTTATGAAGTTAACCCAGATGCACTTATGTTTGGAACAGATTTACCATCTACCAGAGCGAAAAGACCTTTTGAGTATGCAGATATCAAATTGATTCAACAGCTATTTGATGAACAAGCTACCGATAACATCCTGTATACGAATGCTTTTAAATGGTATTTTAGGTAGCGTCAGGGTCTACATTTGAATTAAATGTGTCCATATTTTTTAAAGTGTTTAATCCAAATAAAATATATTTAGAATGAGGTTTTAAATGTTTGTTTTTATTATATTAGACGTAATATTACCAATATTAATATTGATGCTAATTGGTGCAATCTTACAAAGAAAGTTCCAATTTAACTTAAAGCAGCTATCTACACTTATTACTTATTGCTTGATGCCAGCAGCTGTATTTGTGAATATATATGATATTAGTATAGAAACAGGTTTGTTGCTCCAGATAATATACTATTTAATGCTTTACAGTCTGAGTGTGATGATAGTAAGTCATTTCATTTCAAAAACATTAAAGTTAGAAAAAGGAGAAAGTGCAGCTCTAAAAAATAGCATTTCGTTAATGAATTCCGGTAATTATGGATTACCAGTAAGTCAATTGATTTTTAGTCACAATCCAGTGGGGGTTTCCATTCAAATTTTTATTGTTATTTTTCAGAATATTTTAACTTATTCGTATGGGATATATAACTTACTATCAGCAACAAAAACAATCGGAAGTATTATTCGATCATTTCTAAGACTGCCTGTGTTTTATGCACTCATATTAGGGGTTCTCTTTCAATCTTTTACAATTCAAATACCTAATTCTATCTTTCTACCTCTTAATCAGCTTGGGAATAGTTTTGTTGCAATAGCACTCATATTGCTAGGAGCACAATTATCCAACATTAAGCTTAATTTTTTCCATCGAGTCATAACATGGGCTTTAATTGGAAGGCTACTGATGGGACCATTATTAGCACTTGCCATGATCTACCTACTAAACATTGATGGTATTGTTGCACAATCATTATTTATTGCAAGTTCTTTTCCTACTTCAAGAAATACATCAACCATTGCTATGGAGTATCAAATAGAGCCTGAACTACATGCACAAATCGTTTTATTTTCAACACTTTTCAGCATAATTACAGTAACTGTCGTTATTTATTTGTCATATATTTTGTTTTGAATATACGTTTAAAACCGAATAGATTTGAGGCGGTAAATGATGGACGGAAATCCCATCGATATGAGAGGAAAACAGTCTTTGATATATTAGGTGTCGTTTACAATTGTACCATGCCTGATAATCAAGCGGCTTAATTCAAAAAAGGAACCAATACAAAAAGAACAAACGCTTCTAAAAAACGTTTGTCCAAAGGGAATTACTATTTTAGCTAAGAAATAGATTATTATTTGTGAGTACGAGAAAGCTTTTTTATAAGTTTAGGAAATATAGATGTTAGTTCCTGCTTCAAACGCTTTGTAAACGATGGATCTTTACCTGAAGTTGAAATCGTTACAACATATTCACCATTTCGTATGACACCCGGTGTGTGAAACGATGATTCTGTACCATCACTTACAACGTTAACCCATTGAAAATCATGGGCAGCTTGTTTGACCATCATATTCACATCATGTTGATTTGTAGCTGCGTAAATAAGGTGAGCATCTTTAATATCATCATTACTAAAAGTTTTTTGCTTCCAAGTAATAAAAGGTAGTTCCTTCATTTCCTCGCAAATTTCTGGGCTGACAACGGTCACAAAAGCGCCTGTATCTTTTAATCCAGACGCTTTTCGATATGCAATTTTACCTCCACCAACTATAACAACTACTTTTTTATTTAGATTAAGCATAAGAGGGTACATGTCATACATACACACATTCCTCCATTCGTTCTAATAATGTCAATTTCATATATGTATCAAACTGAAGACAGTTACAAGTCGTGATGTGAGCATATTTTTTTGTATGCAACTTAATTTTTTGAAGCAACAGTCCGGTAAAGAGAAGATACGGCATGACATATACATGGGATACCGTAGATGTTATAGTCTTGAGCTCAGCAGTAAAAGAGGGTGTTCCTTTCGTTAAAAAGGAGCACGATACTTGCATACCGAGTTTTCGTTCGACAGCAGCTCCGATTTGTTGTAACTCATGTATCGGCTGTGGATCACTACTGCCTCGTCCTACGAGTAAAATACTACTATCTTGCTTTGGCATAGCTTCACGTATTCTTTTTACTACAAGTTCAACCATATATGGATGCGTACTAAAAGGTGGTACAACTGAAAATGTTATTTGAGGATATTTCTTTTGTAGTTGCTCTATTTCAAAAGGAATATCACGTTTATAGTGAGCTGCTGCAAATAATAAAACAGGTACAATCATTATTTCAGTTGCGCCCTCTAGTATCGTTTCTGTAACTGCATCTTGAATGGTAGGTGTCGTTAGTTCTAGGAAAGCTATTTTTTGAATCTGTTCGTTACGTTCTTTCATAACAGATTGAATAAAGTGAATGAATTGTTCATTACCTTCTTGCAGGCGACTACCGTGTCCAACATATACAATTCCTTTCATTGTCCCACCATGTCTTTCTTCATAATCATGTCTTGTAATTGTTGATCTACGTTATGAAACCCGACTTTCTTCGCATAGTGTAAAGTTGGAATATCGGTATATGAGAAGGGAAGAGTAAGAATATCGATAAAGCCAAGGCGTTTTATTTCTGATAGAAATGTATCAATTGAGGCACGCCCTTCAAATACAATACTATCCCATGAGAATTCAGAAAGCATACGAGAATGGACTTCATCGAAACGATGATCAATTGTATACGCATGAGTCATCATATATGACCCGGCACCAATTTTCTCTTGAATAAAAGCAATCCGATTAATATTTCTGCCTAAATAAACAGTAGTATCGGAAGAGAACTCTGCTTGTTTACTTAGTAGCCCATATTGCATCAGTTTTTCTTGAGTGGCAACGTTCAAATATTGCAGTTTCGCCTGTAAGGAACGAACATCTTTCTGATGTTTACTACATGATCGCATCAATATTTCTACACTTTCAGCTGAACAAAAAACAAGGCGATCAACGTTAAAAATTTCATTGATTTGTTCAAATGTTAATGTGTATTCTTCCTTTTTGAAAGTTGGAATTTGATATATTTCTGCACCGGCTTCTTGTAACTTTTGCACCATTGAACTTGTTTTATTTGTTGCGGATGCAAATAAAACTTTTTTACCGTGTAATGGTTTACGTTCTTTCCAAGCGATTTGATTACGTAAGGAAACGACATCACCAACAATTGTCATGGCTGGATTTGAAATATTCTCGTTTTTGACGATAGGAACAATGGTTGAAAGTGTTCCTGTGACAACGCGCTGCTTTCCGGTTGTACCCCATTCAATGACGGCTACTGGCGTATCTTTTTTCTTTCCTGCTTGTAGTAAGTTTTCACAAATTGTAGGTAAGTTTTTTATACCCATGTAGTAGGCAATTGTGTCGCTATTGTGGGATGAATTATATTTTCCATGATCGGTTAAAGGGCCTTTTGCATGCCCAGTTAATAAAGTGACGCTATTACTGTAGTTACGGTGGGTGAGGGGGATACCTGCATAGCTACTAGCGGCGATGCTAGATGTAATACCTGGTACGATTTCATATGGAACGTTCGCTGCTGCTAAAGTTTCTGCTTCTTCACCAACGCGGCCAAAAATAGATGGATCTCCGCCCTTTAATCGGACAACGATTTTTCCTTCTTGTGCGAATTGAAGGAGGTGGGCGTTAATCATTTCTTGTCGCATAATATGATTCTTTGGCATTTTGCCGCAATAAATAAGTTCACATGTTTCTTTTGTATAACTAAGAAAGAAAGGGTTTAATAAACGGTCATATAAAACGATATCTGCACGCTTTAAACAATCTATCGCTTTCTTTGTAATAAGCCCTTCATCACCTGGTCCTGCACCAACTAAATATACATATCCGTTCATAATCGCACCTCTTCTATTTTTATTTAAAAGGAAGCCAGAGGAGGCTTCCTTTCGTAAATTACATGTTTATATAAATGTCACCATCAATAACTTCTACTTCGTATGTTTGGATACAGCCGTCATCAGGTTTTTGAACTTCACCTGTTATTAATGAGATTTTCCAATCATGCAGTGGACAAAAGACGAATTCTCCAGATACAATTCCTTCTGCTAACGGTCCGTTTTTATGAGGACAACGATTTTCTACAGCTCGAATATCTCCATTTGAAAGGCGGAATAGGGCGATAGACATACCTTTCATTTGCACTTCTTTACCGATTTGAATAGGAAGGTCTTCCGCACGCATAACTTTTATTTTTTCTTTCGTTTGTATCATATAGATCACAGCTCCTTATTTCACAGTTTCTACTTCATACATCGCTTTTAATGACTTCGTTTCTAGTGCTTGTCCCCACGCTTCCGTATATGTGCTACGAGCTGTTTGGAAGCGTTCATTTAGCGTAGTCACCATACTTGCATCTTGTAGTATTTCTTTTATGTGATCGAAGCCTAAACGTTCTGTCCAGTAGGCAGTACGCTCTCCATAAATACCAGTTTCACGATAATATTGCATGTAAGCTGTAGCGATGCGAAGGACATCATCTTCAGTTGGGACAATCATTACAAAATCAGCTTCGCGTACTTCTGTACCACCATTTCCGCCAATATAAAGTTGGTATCCATTTTCGACACAAACAACGCCAAAATCTTTCGTTAGTACTTCCGAACAGTTACGAGGACAGCCCGTTACACCCATCTTCATTTTATGTGGTGTATCTACCATTTCTAATGATTGTTCAAGTAGCATACCAAGTCCTAATGAATCTTTCGTACCGAAACGGCAGAAGCGAGAACCAACACATGATTTTACATTACGAAGAGATTTTGAATACGCATATCCCGAAGTCATATGTAAGTCAGCAAATACGTTAGGTAAATCTTGTTTTTTTACACCGTATAAGCCAATTCGGCTCGCACCTGTAATTTTCACAAGAGGGACGTCATATTTTTTCGCAACTTCAGCAATTTTCATTAAATCATCAGCTGTTGTAACGCCTCCGTACATACGTGGAATAACAGAAAATGTACCATCGTGCTGAATGTTACCATTCATTCTTTCATTAACGAAACGAGATGATTTATCATCTTCATATTCTTCTGGAATCGCCATCCGTAAGTAGTAATTTAAAGCAGGGCGACATTTTGAACAGCCGTCTTCATGTGCAAAACCAAGAACATTGCGTACTTCTTTTGGAGATTTTAAGCCTTTCTCGTGAATGGCGGCTACGACTTCATCACGTGATAAAGTTGTACATCCGCACATACCAGCAGACTGCGCAGAAGCATCAAAAGCATCTCCGAGTGTATGAGATAAAACTTGTTCCACAAGCGGACGACATTTACCACAAGATCCTGCGGCTTTCGTGCAGCCTTTTACTTCTTCAAAAGTAGTTAACTCTTGCTCTAAAATGGCATGAACGATTGTACCTTTCGTAACACCATTACATCCACAAATCGTGTCATCTGCACTCATTGTAGCAACGTCAAGTTCACTTTCTTCACCAGCTTTGTGAAGAAGGGAAGCGGCTGTATATTCTTGTATATCTTCTTCTTTCTTTAACATGCTAAAGAGGCGTGTGCCATCAGCTGTGTCACCATATAAAACGATACCGACGACTTTATTATCACGAATTAATACTTTTTTATAGGAACGTTTACATTCATCAAATATTGAAATTGCTTTCGTCTGATCATCTTCATAAATTTGGCCAGCAGAGAATAAATCACAACCAGCAACTTTTAATTGCGTACCGACGATACTGCCCGTATATCCATCAGTTTGTAAATTCGTTATATGTTTCGCTAATATTGCGCCTTGTTCATAAAGAGGGGCAACAAGTCCATATGCGATACCATCATGTTCTGCACATTCGCCAACTGCATAAATGGATTCATCATTTGTAAGCATATAGTCATTGACTACAATGCCTCGATTGACAATGAGACCAGCATCTCTTGCTATTTTCGTATTTGGCCGTATTCCGACAGCCATTACGATTAAATCACAATCTACAACTTCACCATCTTCAAATTGAATGCCCTCAACATGTTCTGTGCCAAGAATTTTTACAGTTTTCTTTTCCATTAAAAACTTCATGCCTTGTGCTTCTAAATCTTCACGCAGAAGAGAAGCTGCTTTCGTATCTAGTTGTTGCTCCATTAAGCTAGGCATTAAATGAACAACATGTACGTCCATTCCTAAGTCAATTAGACCTCTTGCGGCTTCTAAACCGAGTAACCCGCCACCAATGACAACGGCCTTTTTCTTTTCTTTAGCGGTATCTATCATAAATTGTGTATCTTCAATAGTTCGAAATCCTGTTACACCAGAAAGAGTGGAACCTTCAACAGGTAAAATAAAAGCGCTAGAACCTGTTGCGACAATGAGTTTGTCATATGTAACAGTACGATTCTTTTCTGTGATAATGATTTTTTCTTCACGGTTAATACTCTGAACTCTTTCATCTGTATACAAGTTTATTTCGTTCTCCTCATACCAACTGTATTCATTCATAATGATATCTTGCATATTTGTTTTTCCTTGTAAAACATGAGAGAGCATAATGCGATTGTAGTTTGGATGCGGTTCATCTCCAAAAATAGTAATCTCATATAAATCACTATCATGTTTTAATATTTCTTCGATACAACGTATGCCAGCCATACCATTTCCGATCATAACTAAACGTTTTTTCATTTTCGTTTCCCCTTTTTATGTGAAATATTGAACAAAGGATTATATTTTTATTATAGAAAATTAAATAAGGGGGAGATGTGATATTTATCACATTTTTATAATGATTCACAAATTGTTAAAATTCGGATTTATGTGAAGAGATGAGTGAAAGGGAATTTTTTATGTGGGTAGATAGGTTAGGTGGGGGAGTGAAGAGACACCCACCTAATTAAAAATTTAAATTATGCGGTGAGAAACTCTACTTATCACCGATGTTAGACTTATTTAACGGAGAGATTATTGCGTATACCATTGACTCAAGACCAACCTATTCACTTGTCTCAAGGATGTTAGGGAAGTCTTTTCAACAATTGACGGAAGGAGACAACCTCCTTATTCACTCTGATCAAGGCTGGCACTATTAAATGAAGAAGTATCGTTATGCCTTAAAAGAACGCAAGATTACTCAAAGTATGTCCCGTGAAGGGAACTGTTACGATAATGCGGGTATTGAGAGTTTTTTTGGTATTATGAAATCTGAATTTCTTTACCTAAAAGATTTTGAAAGCATAGAACACTTTAAACAAGAATTTGAAAAATATATCAATTAGTATAATCACAAACGAATTAAGGGAAAATTAAAAGGCATGAGTCCGGTACAATACCGAATTCATGCCCTAAAGGCTGCCTAATGAAAGGACCTGTCTAACTTTATGGAGTCAGTTCAATCCAATTGTGTTCGTTGTATTTGCTGCAAAGAGGAGACACATCAAGTGTCTTCTTTTGTCTGTATTCGCGTACATTATTATTTATCTATGACCATGACCGAAATGTCCGCCACCGAACCCACTGCCAAATCCGCCACCAAATCCGCCACCAAATGGTGGAGTAACAGGTATTAATAAACCACCAGGGCCAGGTCCATGTACTCCACCCATTCCTCCGCCCCATGGACTAATAGGTACTAATGCACCAGGACCATGTCCATATGGGTCTGGATAATGAACATCGTAATGGCAGCTACCTGGTCCAAATGGACAGTGAAGATCTACATGTGGTCGGGGATAAGATGAATATCCATTGTTGTTCATAATAAAATTCCTCCTAAAATAAAAAAATTAAAGTTCCTGTTTTAAACTATGTCTTTAAATTTTGGTGTGTATAGGTTTATTGATAGGTCAGACAAGCCAAAATTTAAAAACAGAAGGATTTTTTATGATACACTTTGGATATCTCAACCCCGAAAAACACGAAATCATTAGGCGGCATATACCTTTATGAAAAGGTTAGTAAAAACGTTTGAAGAACCAACAGTCCTCATTATAGATAAGGCACCCACATTAATTTGTACGTTCAAGAAATTAAAGGAAAAGGATTGATTCGAACCATTTATGACGAACATGATGGGCTTTATGGTTATCGTCGTATTCGTGATGAACTTACGAATCGCGGACGTACAGTAAATCATAAAAAAGTGTATCATATCATGAAGGAATGGGGATTAAAATGTCTCGTAAAGGAAACTGTTACGATAACGCAGTGATTGACAACTTCTTTGGCATCATGAAGTCAGAATGTCTGTATCGAAAAGAATTTAAGAGTATAGAACATTTTAAGAAAGAACTAGCAAAATATATAAAGTACAATAATCATAAAAGAATTAAGGCAAAACTAAAGGGGCATGGGCCCGTTACAATACTGGACCCATGCATAAAAGGTTGCCTAATGAAATAATCTGTCTAACTTTATGGGGTCACTTCAAAGCATGTATACTCATGTCCTGCACTGTATTTAAGCTTTCTTAATGGCACGTGGAAATAAAATATTATTTTCTAAATGAATATGCTCAAATAAATCAGACTCTAGCGATTCAAGACGTTGGTAGACAAGTCGATAAGTACCGCAAGCGCCTTCTGGAGGAGTAAAGTCATTTGTCACTTTACGAAGTTCTTTTATAATATTTCCAGCATGATTATGCTCATTTTCTAGTTCATCTACTACATTACGTAACTTTGCATAATTTTCATCAGTTGGATTTTGTTCAAATTCTAAAATTAATGGGAAGTCTTCCGTTTCTTCTTTAATTAAATGCTGTTCTAATTCCATCTTTAGTTCATGAAATAGCTTATGAATTTGAGCTAAATGAGGCTGACTTGCTCCATGAACACGTAACACTTTCGTCACATAAGGACTTAATTGTGGCAACTCTTCATTTAAATAACGATGATGCTTATTTATAACATAATCAATCAATTCGCGATAAGAAGCACTTTTCCAATCAATTTCAGATTCATTTAATCGTTTCGTATTATGATAAAGCGTATTTAACTCTGTAATTACTTCATCCGCCGATAAATTTCTTTCATGAATTGCATCAATAAGTGGCTTATTACCACCACAACAAAAATCTATTCTATATGATTTAAAGAGATCACTAGCTTTCGGAAATTGTGTGACAATCTCACCAACAATTGAAGTTTCAGTAAATGTATGTTCCATATGAATGCCTCCATAAAGTTTAAATGTAATATCTAAATTAAGAATAGCGATAAATGAAAAACAATGTGGTGATTGAAATCACTTATAATGTGTCAGTTTTGAGAATAATAGGAGTGTTATAAACGGAAGAGAGAGGAGGTAATTAGTCACCATACTATTTGATAAAAAAAGAAGCTTATTAGAAGCTTCTTTTTTATTACTATTTTTCACATGCAACTCCATCGCCATCACGATCAAGTTTAGAGCTATAACCGGGTTGCTCTCTATATAATGGAGCTTTTCCAGCATTTTTAACTTCAGTACAATTTTTGTAAGTTACATTACTATTGTTACTTGCAGCAGGTTGTGTTTGAGCTTGCTGTGCTTTTTTCTGTTCCTCTTGTTGTTTACGAGCTTGTTCATCAGCTTGGCGTTTTTGCTCTTCTTGTTGCTTACGAGCTTGTTCATCAGTTTGGCGTTTTTGCTCTTCTTGTTGTTTACGAGCTTGTTCATCAGCTTGGCGTTTTTGCTCTTCTTGTTGTTTACGAGCTTGTTCATCAGCTAGACGTTTTTGCTCTTCTTGTTGTTTGCGAGCTTGTTCATCGGCTAGACGTTTTTCATCCTCTTGCTTACGAGCTTGCTCTTCGGCTTGGCGTTTTTCATCCTCTTGCTTTTGAGTTTTCTCGTCCGCTTCTTTCTTTTTATCATCTTTTTTCTCTGCCTTATTAGAAGCGACTTGTTTATTTGTTGCTGTCGTCTTTTCAGAAGAAGGAGCTGAAATACTTGATAATGCAACAAAAATGACAAATAAAATAGCAGTGATAATAAATTGTTTTTTTGCTACACCTGTCTTTTTAATTACGGATAAGATTGCTAGAACAAGGAAAAAAATAAATAAAATTAAACTTAAAGTAGCAAAAAAATCGATGACTGGGTGTTCAGATTTTGTAGTGCCCATTCCTATTAAGAGAATTGAAATCATAAAAAGAATAACAGTAGGACGACCATATTGTTTTGCTTTTCCATTTTTCTTAAAGAATGAAATGATACATAGTATTAAAAGAATAAAAGCAATAAAAAATAAAGCTGCACCAATATTACTCAAAATCGCCATTTTTATACCTCCATTTGTAAGATTTTCACTATTGATTATATAGGAACTTATTGGATATTACACGATTTATATAAATTTAGAAAATTAGTATTTTTAATAGACTTATAAACATTTATTTCGTATATAAGGAAAAATAGATATATTCCCTATTACATTTTTAAAGAGAATTCATAAAGTATAATATATAGATTGAAAGGAGGGGGTTTAAATGGAATTTCAATTATTGGTAACTTGTATATTACAAGAAGGTAATGCTTTCTTTTTAGTAACGAAAGTAGACGATGTTATTACGTTAAAAGTACCGATTACTGCGGGAGTAGCAGGTTTATTCTTAGCTTTAGGTGTACCAAGATGTTCTTAATTTAAGTTTCTAGAGTAGAAGGGAAGGGATATACCTTTCTCTTCTACTCTTACATAATATGATTATGTAAACTAAAATATGTTTTGTAATAGCACGTTTAAAATGGACATGCATATACTATAATGTTTCATTGGATGTTAGTGATGAAAGGTAGTTTTCACACGTGCATGTAGTGATGTTCATTAAGTTATGAAATTAAAGAGGTGCTATTATATATGAAAAGAAGAACATTGGATATTCCAGTTACATTGCGAAGAGAGTGGTTTTTAATAGAATTAGCCCATTTAACGAAAAAATATGGAATTGAAATTGCAACTAGCAAAATGGAAGCTGCACCGTTTTTAAGAGATCAAGTTACGGAATCAAAAATAGGATCAGGGCTCCAATACGATAAATATGATGATGAGTATATCATTGATTTATAAGAAAGAAGCTGCGTATAAAAGGTTATGAAATAGACCTTTTATACGCAGCTTTTTTAGCTAGAAATATGTTGAGAAATTTTTAATGAGCTTAATAGGAAAAGGAATGAATACATGTTGAGAGAATAACGTTTCATAAGAAAGGACAGTTACTAGTTATTTCACCTGCAAAAATAACTAGAGTAAAATAGTGCTTCCTTTCAAAAAAGGGGGAATGTTAATGAGGATTTTGAAAAGGTGTATGTTATTATTTCTCGCATTTTTTATTATAACTCCGATGGCTGTTAGTACGAAGGTAGAGGCGGAGGAAGTAAAAGAAATTAAAACGGGATTTCCAGATAAAGAAGTATTTACACCTGGAGAATGGTTTTTAGGTCAAAAACCTGCTAATTACGATGAGAATAAGCCTCCAATTCTTTTTGTACAAGGAAGGAATGGGAATGCTGATAGTTGGTATGGAAAGACAGTGTATCACGATATAAATGATATGTATGACTATGCTTTAAAAGCAGGCTATCAAACAGTATTTATACAATTATATGATGCTGCTGGGAAAGGGTCAGCTAGTCAGTGGGACAACGGAAAATTGTTAGCACAAAAATTAGAAGAAATATATAATCACTTCGGTAAAAAAGTTAATATTGTAGCACATAGTAAAGGCGGTATCGATACACAGGCTGCATTAGTAGGATATGGTGCAAATCGATTTGTAGGAAATGTTATTACGCTTGCGACGCCACATCATGGCTCAAATTTAGCGGACTTATCATATAGTTGGTGGGCAGGATGGCTGGCTTCTATTTTAGGTCAAAAAGATGATGGTACGTACTCATTACAAATGGGCGAAATGGCAAAATTTCGTTCAACGATTGATAATAATCCAGCAGCTAAATTAAACCGTTACTATACGGCTACTGGGACTAGCTGGGGACCAGTATTTTCTGCGCTATCTATGGGCGGGTTATATTTGTCATCATACGGTTCAAATGATGGACTAGTAAATGAGTGGAGTGCTAAGCTGCCATATGGAACGCATTTATTTACAGATTCCAGATTTGATCATGATAATATACGAAAAGGATCTTCTGTTTTCTCTCGAATTGAACCATATTTACGTACAGCAAGTGTAGCCGTACCGGCTTTAGTAGCATCCAGCACTAGTTCAAATGAAAATATAGAACAATTAAATACAACTTCAAATCAAAACATATTAGGAGGAGAATTGCCACAAAATCAGTGGATAGAGCAAACTGTTACGGTTGATAAAAAAGCTGAAGGAATAGTTTCTATCTTAACAGCGTCTTCGGATGTAGAAGTACAAATGATGTCTCCAAAAGGAAAAATATATACAAATAAGGATAGCGTTATTACTACTGGTGAAGGTGAATCTTTCTTTGGTGGTGCGACAATTAGAACATTTAAATTTGATAAAATGGATGTAGGAGAATGGAAAGTTAAAATGATGGCGAAGCAGTCGAAAGATGCATTTTTAATCGTAAGCGATTACAATAGTGGTGCACCATTTGTTCTCCAAATGCCTACAAAAGTTAAAGTGAATAAATCTGAGTATAAACTGAAAAAATCACCTGTGGCACCTGAAATGAAAGGGGATCTTTCTATAACAGTAAGAGTAGTTAATAAAGAAGGGAAACTAGTCTCTGAATACAATGAATTACAAAAGGGTAATAACAATACGTTTACTGGTGCTTTGAAGGACATAAAGCAACCAGGAGTATATAACGTTACGATGGATATAAAAGGGACGAATAAAGAAGGACAACCGTATAATCGTACAATTGTTAAGTCGGTTTATGTGGAGAAGTAAGAAAGAATGAGAAGTTTTTAATATAAAAAGTACCGAACTTTTGTAGTAGAAGAGTTCGGTACTTTTTTCATGTTTATTAGATTAACAGAAACGTACAATGGAATTTATGTTTGATTATAGGAATTAAAAGAGCATTATTCAATAAAAAAGATGCTGAAATAGCATCTGAATGTGAAGAGGATTATTAACTTAGTTTTATAACTGTTAATTCAACTGAATTAATACCATTATCACAAGTTGCAATACTTTGACGATTAAAACCACTATTATTTTTCAGTTGAAGAGTGGAATTAGCTGTCACTGTAACAATCGTTTCGCCTGCTAGTTGAAGACATTCGTTATTTGATGAAGTATTCATTTGGAAAGCGAAATCACCTTGACTATTAGCAAGTGGATTATTATTTAAAAATATAGTCATGACTGGAATATGTGGAAATACAGGATTTGAAGTAGTGTTAATCGTTGAAATGAAAGAAACTCTATAATCACCAGCTTGACTAAATTGTATAGTAGTAGGATTTAGTAAGGAAACTCCTCCTGCTATAGGGCCAACGTGATTAAATGGAAAAGGATCTCCAAAAGGGACAGTTATAAACTCAGTTTGCCAAAAAGTGCCGTATGCTGGACAGCTTTTTTTATGTGAATGGTCGCATGAACATTTTTTATAGGAGCTAGAAGAGGAGTTGCATGAACATTTTTTATATGAACTGGAAGAAGAGTTACATGAACATTTTTTATTTGAATTTGAAGAATGATAGTATGAACCCAATATATGACCTCCTATTATGAATGAAGTGTATACTCATAGTATTTTATGCTTGTCTTATATAAAAGGTGATAGATTTGGAGTATAAAGTGCTAATACGATGAAATGTAGTAATAGAATAGTAGCTGTAACGATTTTGAAGAAGACAAGGTTGATGTTTTGGTGGAAATATCAGTGGAATATCTTGAAAGATTGAAGTAAAGCGGGCACTCATATTTTACATGTGAAAGTAAAACCATTATCCTCAGTTGCAATGATGTGATCGTTTAAGTGAATGTCTATTTTGAAGTGTTTGTATATTAGAGTTTGTGGTTATTATCTTTTATTTACGTAGTGGGGCAGGAAGAAGACGAAAAGTATCGAATGAATGTACATATGTAGCATTGTTTGCTTTTGGTGTGAATAGTAATAAAAGATACGTTGAAATATTTTAAACCGTAACAAAAGAGCGATTAAATAATAGAGGGAGCAACTTACATGGAAAATATATTAAAGGTATCTTCAAAATCAAAACCAAATTCAGTAGCAGGTGCAATAGCTGGTGTACTAAGAACAAGTGGCAATGTGGAAATTCAAGCGATTGGGGCGGGTTCTATAAATCAAGCGATTAAAGCAATTGCAATCGCAAGAGGATTTGTTGCTCCAAGTGGTATTGATTTGGCCTTTGTTCCAGCATTTCAAGAGGTTACTATTAATGATCAAGAAAGAACGGCGATTAAATTAATTGTAGGTCCTAGGAAGAGAAGGTCTTAAAAGAAAGTGTTGATATGAATAATTTGGAAAGGTTGATAGATAAAGTAATAAAAAGACCACTCTCATTTTGATATGATCCCCTTATAGTAGACAGTAAAAAGAAAGCACATTAATCTGTTTACTATGGAGGGGATTTTTCTATGGGCAAAATTAGAGTAACTTATGATATAGAATTTAAGAAAAAAGCAGTAAATTTATACTTGAAAGAAGGAATGGGATACAAAACGGTTGCTAAAGAATTAGGAATTGATCACTCGGTAGTAAGACGTTGGGTGAAACACTTTGAAGCTGAAGGTATCAAAGGACTAGAAGAAAAACGTGGTAAAACGAAAGGTCCAGGTATAGGTAGACCAAAAAACAATCCAGAAGATCCAGAAGCTAAAATGAAACGATTAGAAGCGGAGAATGCAATGTTAAAAAAGCTCTTAGGGATGTAAAAGGAGGAGTGGAATCTGTACCAAAAACGAGAAAGTTTGAAGCCATCAAAGGGCTATCAGAAAAAGGTTATGCAGTTACCATTCTATGTGATATAGCTGGAGTAACTAGAGGTGGGTACTACAAATGGATTAAGCGACAGTTGACGCCTTCTGAAAAACAATTGGAAGATAC